>NZ_MBQA01000211.1:0-13406 GCF_001709235.1 Pseudoalteromonas sp. BMB | reverse complement strand
ACACCAGCATCAAAAAACGCACCGACCACGCTAAGCTGGGCAAACAACCAAAAAGTCTATTACGCTTTGCTGGCAGCCCACGAAAACATATGCCAAAAGGACTGCCCTTTGAGCTCAAGTCCTATATTGAATTGATTGAACTCACAGGCCAATGTATTAGCGCCGACAAGCGAGGCTATATCTTTGAGTCTCAACCCATTCTTACTCGACTCAATATAGAGCCTGGAAACTGGATAAAACTCACCACGCAGTTTTCTCGGGTATTTCACGGTGCCGTTGGTCGAGAGAGAACAATAACCGCTTACTGCGAAACACTACAAAAACGACGACGTACGAACCTAACAAACTGTGAGCGCTTGTTGGCTTAGCCAGACACACACTATCAACTCTAGAATTTCTTACTGTTGTATTTACAGCGTGTTGTCGTGCGCGATAACACGGTTTTGGTGTAGAGATATGCTTAGGCGACAAGAATTGGCCTATCGAAAAACGTTTTTGTACCCAGTGATTGAAGTATTTTTATACTTTTTAACCTGTATTTTCCAGCGTTGGTGCAAATAGTAGTGGATGTCATCTATTCGATCATCTATTCGATCTATCATGTGGCAAGCGCCAAAAGCCCCTTGTATGGGCACTTTTGACTCCCAATGATTAAAATGTATTCACAGCTTTAAACGACTCTTACAATTTCGTTGACGCTATAATCTCTGATTAGATTACCAATGTTCCAGACAATGTAAGCCAACTTTCTCGGCACATGACTCAATAATGGGTCTAACACTGGGATCTTGTAAATAAATCACATTTGTGTCGTCATAACCTTCAAAGTAAACCGCATTTAATTCAGGGAGAACAACTTGATACATCCCTATATCAGTTTGTCTCAAATACGAAGATTGCACTTGCTGTGATAGGAATGATTTAAACTTAGGTTTGTCGCCTCTTAGTCCACGAAACCGAAAAGTTAAAATTTCTGTTTGTTCTGATAATAACTGATTGAAGGTTTCAAACTTAGAAGCTCTTCTTATGATCTCGTTTGTATCAAGACCACCCCATAACTCTATTGATTCATCTCGCGTTAGCAAATGGTCAAAAATAGAGATAGCTAAGTAAGTGTACCCTTTCATTTCGTTAACTTGAGCTAAATCTATAAGATTTGGAAATTGTTTCTCTAACGCCTTTTGGCGTTGTTTACTCACATTTAAAAACTTACGCATAACTTCCTAACCAATGCCTTGCTCAAAGGCACACTTTTAACCATGATGCCTTCGTATACGCTTAATTAAACCGGATTTATCGAATTCCAATGAGACAATGTTAGTTTTATTATATTCAATGATTTTGTCTAGACGCGCTGGCTTGACTTTACCAGACTCCGTCATTTTGATAAAAATGACATTTGAGCCAGTCATAACCTCATTGATAGTGATGCTGCTACTAATAACTTCGTCTTTGAGCTTTCCGACCATATCTTGCCGGAGTTTAGATTTATCGGTATAAGTGAAATTGTATTTAACGTGTTCATCAATAAAGCTGTCTGACAACAAAGATAAATCGTTTTCAATATCCTCAATCTTACTACTCGGTTGCTGGCGCGCATTTTTAGCTTGGACAAACGCCTTACCTTTTTCAATTAATTGTTCAGGTGTAAATTCGTTCCCAGCTACACTTGAAAACGATACAGCTATCAACATTAATGCAAAGCTTAGTTTTTGCATATCATTCTCTTTTGTATGCCTAACGCGTCAAGCTGCGGCAGCGAAGCGGTCCGGCAGCCTTGACTTATTATGTGCGATGCAAGTAATTGTTAAGCTCCTCGACTAACTCAAGTGCTTCATTTTTTGTCAGATAAGGGACCTTTATAGTTCTAGCCCAAAAGAAGCTTTTACCTGTTTTTGAGCTAACTGCTGAAAAAGGCATAGCCAACAATTTGTTATCTTTCCGGTTCGGAATAGGAGTCAAAAACTCTACATCTCGATACAAAGTTTCACTGTCAGGAGCTTTAACTTCACCTTTTACTTTTGCGGCAGCGATTAAGCCGCACCATTTGTGCGAAAAGAAAACAATATCTCCTACATGAACATAGTGAACAAACCTCTTCGCATCACCATATGCCTCAAGACGACTATTATCCATCATCGACCAAATAGAATTCTCATCCCAACTACGATTTGTATCAAATAATACACCTTTTACATCACTTGGATTCTTGTGCTTATCATATGGAAGCGCAAAGAATTCAAAGTACTTTTCTCCAGCGATTTCGTAAACTCGATATGGTAGGAAATCAATAGATATACCATTTTTCTTCCAGTAATCGACGGAAGATACTAATGATTCATCAGCTGCACTACCGATAACTAATAGGTGTTGTTTATTATTTATTTCTTTTGGATCTAATTCATGCTCAAGACTAAAAGCCTCTCTGTGAGCTTCAACTAGTGACATTTCGCTTTTGCTATATTCTTTGAACTTTTGTTCTAACTTTTGGTAGCTCCATTGACCAGCATCTTGCGCATATCTTAGTGCTTGATGGACGGCATCTTTCCCAACTGATGCACGCTTTAATTCAAATATAACTAATTCACCATTTTCATTAAGTGCATATATATCAGCTTCCGCTTGCCATTGTCTTTCCTGAAACACAGGCATCAATCTAGCATCTTCAAACAACACATCTAAGATGCTATTTGCAATTAAGTTTTCTAGATCTTTCTCAAGTTTTCCAAAACTAGAAAAGTCTTTGAACTCTACAGGCTCTAACTTTTCAAAAGCTTCGGCTTGTTCTTCTATTTTGTAGAGCATCTCTGCATTCCTTTGAGTACCTAACAGCTCATTAGCGTGAATTCTTGAATATCTCACTTATCCACAAGTCAAAAACAACAACATTCAAGCTAACTTTATTTAGTATTTTTAGTAACTTACCAGTCAAACATTGTCATTTCAACATGCAAATCGCCTGCAACTAGCGAGCAGTGAATTATCCAAGCCATCAATTGGCTCGCTAAGAACAAATCACACCTAGCTAACGTATTAAAAACGCTAAATTTAAATGGCACATACGAGATATTCGAGAGTTTTTACATCTCGTTATTTATTTTGTGCTTCTAGACTTTGGCGTAACTCGTTTGGTTAGCAGTATCATAAGAAGCGATTATAAAAACTTGCTAAGGGCTGCGATGGAGCAAAGCTATCCCGCCATTAAACAAGCCGAGTGCAACATGGGCTATTTCGACACCAATATGACACTAGAGTGTTAGGGCGCGGTAATTTAACTGTTTTTACTTACAATGACTCTTTGTTGATTACAACATGCTTTTTAGCACGCCATCTTTTCTTATAAAGTGATGGTGAAGCGCCGCTCCAATATGAACTGCAAGTACTGCAATCAGTAGCAATACAGCAAAACCATGTCCTTCGCGAAATACAGCAAAGTATTCGATGTAAGGCACCATTGCGGCTGGAATGGTGAAAAAGTCGAACACCACTATTGGTCGCGCTGCATAATACTGCATCAACAGGCCGCTAGTCGGTATGATTAACATCAATGCGTAAAGCAGCCAGTGGCTGAATTTGGCCAGTTTGACCTGTATTGTCGACATCCCAGATGGCAAGCTAGGTGTCGATGACTTTATTCTAATAAGAAAGCGCAATAAAAATAGCAAAAGTGCCAGCACACCAAATGATTTATGTAGCCCAAGTAAGGTAAGCTGCCAAGGCTCAAGCGCACGTACCATCGCAAGTCCTGCAAAAATCATGGCAAAGATAAGTAATGCCATAGACCAGTGAAGCATTCTCATCGCGAGATTAAATCGTGTTGTTTGATCAATCATTCGCTGTCTCCTCAAGTGCGCCCATCAATTGCTCCTTAGCCCTACGGCGATAGGACTCTGCATAGGCAGCAGAACGCGCTCTTAGAATTGGATCTTCGGTTGCTATAACACCGCTAGGTAATATCAAGGGATCAAAATTGAGCGCATGGCAGTTACCCGATAGTTGCGGTTGCCAATGCGTTATGAAGATCTCTCCTGCATCTACCTTCGCGCGGTTACTGGGCCAAAGTTTGGCTGGATTATTTTCATCATCTTCTTGCTTGGCAAATATAAACTGCCAATTGAAGCGTACAGCTCCTTTCTCTAATCGAGTTGCAAATTCTTGCTGTAGCGCGTCTTTGCCAGTGTAAGGATTTTTACTTTCTTCATCTAATGGCAGCATTTTCCAGCGAATAGCCTGACGCTGCGCTTTTTCATCAACCAAATAAAACGCATTAATACTATGATAAGTCTCAAGGGCAAAGCTCGGGCTTGGCGTGTAACTCGCTTTCCATGCCAAAAAATCCGCACTCTCTGGGTGCTTAGCAAAAAAGTCTTTTACTGCCTCGTTGCCCTGCTTCAGAGCAACAATTTGCTGATAAAAATCATGCGGATTCGTTACCGCCATCACTGGAGGCGTATTCATCGCAATATTCCAACGCTCAACACCGGTTACGAAGCTCAGCGCGAAACTCCTTACCGGTGCAGTCAACTCAGCAGCGTGCGGATTATTTCCAGCAATGGACAATCGGCCAATAAATGGATGCGTACCGGCTTTAAAAACTGTTACGTTTGAGTACTGAGATAGCCGTCCATTCGATTTAAATTCTCCTGACACACAAATCCCTTTTGCATGTGCTCTACGAAACCCAGGGAAGTGGTTTTGCCCTTGTTGCAAATCGACAAATTGCTGGGCGGTGACTTGCTCGGTTTGCGCTTGTGTTAATGGTGAAAGTAACAACGCAACAGCAAGACTCGCAAAATAAAACCCCTTTTCTAACAAGGATACAGATGTGTATTTCACAAAACGGCTCCTAAGTTAAGCCAGTTTGCCGAATTAGTGACTTATATACAGCGCAAACTGGTCGTGAATAACTAATGCCATCAATAGACCTGCAGTACGAACGTTTCCTTTCATTTATTTTGATTGTAATCCTGATGTTTACGCTATGCTTTGTTATCTACCCGCCTATCGTTATTTAACTTGAGGCTATTTAACAACACGGCGAAATTGCTTAAGCGGAGTAAATACTGTACTCTTGCCCGCCGCCCAATACAGAGTACAAAATCATGAGCTTTAGCCACCTAGGTTTAGCCCCAGAAATAAATCAAGCCGTTGTCGAACAAGGTTACGACAAACCAACTCCGATTCAAGAGCAAGCCATTCCTGCTATTTTAGAAGGCAGAGACGTGATGGCTGCGGCGCAAACGGGAACAGGTAAAACAGCGGGCTTTACATTACCTTTGTTGCAAAAGCTGATTGCTGGTACTAAGCCTCGTGCGAACAATGTACGCGCGTTAATTCTAACGCCGACCAGAGAGCTTGCTGACCAAGTATGGCAAAGTGTTGCGCTTTACAGTAAACACCTGCCTATCAGCTCTGAAGTTGTTTACGGCGGTGTGAAGATCAATCCGCAAATGATGAAGCTGCGTAAAGGCATTGATGTTTTAGTGGCAACACCTGGGCGATTACTAGACCTTTACCAGCAGAATGCTGTCAAATTTGATGACCTTGAAGTACTGGTATTGGATGAAGCCGACCGTATGCTAGACATGGGCTTTATTCACGATATCAAGCGCATCATCAAAGTATTGCCAAGCCGCAGACAAAACTTGATGTTCTCTGCCACTTTCTCTGAAGAGATTAGAGCATTGGCAAAAGGGCTAATTCATGATCCAGTAGAGATTTCTGTGGCACCAGCAAACAGCACAGCAAAAAGCGTGACTCAATGGGTATACCCGGTAGACAAAAGTAAACGTACGAGCTTACTCAAGCATTTAGTGCAAACGCATGATTGGCAACAAGTGTTGGTATTCACCCGCACAAAACACGGTGCCAACCGCTTGGTTAAGGATCTAGAAAAAGACAAGATCAATGCCGCAGCAATCCATGGTAATAAAAGCCAGAGCGCTCGCATGAAAGCCCTTGCTGGCTTTAAAAATGGTGAAGTACGTGTACTTGTTGCCACTGATATTGTGGCAAGGGGCTTGGATATTCAAGAGTTGCCTCATGTCGTGAACTTTGACCTGCCAAATGTTTACGAAGATTATGTTCACCGTATCGGCAGAACTGGCCGCGCAGGTGCGACAGGTGAAGCTATCTCGTTTGTTACCCAAGAGACCGCAAGCGACTTATTTGGCATTGAGCGATTAATTCAACAGTTGGTGCCGCGTAAAGTGGAACCAGGGTTTGAACCGCAACTTGCAGTACCTGAGTCAAAATTAGATACGCGCCCAATCAAGCCGAAAAAACCAAAGAAACCGAAAAAGCCAAAGGCGGCAGACGCTGAGCAAGCACCTTCTGCTCAGCCTAAAAACAAACCTAAGCAAAATTCAGGTCCTCGCAACAATAAGCCAAGTGGCAACGGTAAACCTGCTGGTAACAACAATGGCAACCGTAGACGTCGCCCATCATCGTCTGCAAACAAGCCAAAGAGCCAACACGCTGGAGAAAAACGTACACCACGTCAGAAGCCAACTTCTGGCAATTAATGGTGTAAGCAGGTGTAATAGCATTTGCAACACCTTCTCCTAAGCTAAAAAGGCTGTTAATCGTAACAGCCTTTTTTCGTCAAAGGAGCTAGACAATGAATATCTTGAAATTGATACTGTTCACATTGTTTGGTAGTACATTTTTAGCGCACGCTGGTACGCAATATGTGACCCAAGCTGCGAGCAATATCACAGAAACCTCCGCTCAATTAAACGGCTATTCCGCCTCTACTATTGGTTTAAGTGGAGAAACGTTTGATTATGGCCCAACCACTAACTATGGCTACAGCGTACTCGCAACACCGGCTGGTGTGAATGGCCCGGTTAGCGCACAAATAGCGAACTTAGAGTGCGGCAGCGAATATCATTTCCGTTTTCGAGGAGATCCAAAGCCACCTCGCACCACCATTCAAGGGGAAGACTTAACCTTCACTACAGCCCCATGTGGCCCGACGATTTTTACTAATGTGTCGTTTGAAACGGGCGGACAATATTACTTCGTTGCAGAAAACAATGGCGGTAATACAGTAAACGCCAATCGTATTGCGATTGGCCCTTGGGAGCGGTTTAATCTTATCGATGTCAACGGCGGTAACCTGTTTGATGGCGACACCATTCACATTCAAACAGCCACTGGCTATTACTTTGTTGCAGAGCAAGGTGGGGGCGCTGAGTTAAATGCTAATCGAACGGTGGCTTCTATTTGGGAAACCTTCACGATTGAGCTGCCGAATAACCCTGGCGCATTGATCCAAAATGGCGATAAAGTGGCGCTTAAGTCAATCAATGGTCACTATATCCAAGCCGCAGGTAATGGTGGCGCGGGAGCCAATGTGCATCCTACCGTCATAGGCTGTAATGCCACTTATCCCTGTTCATGGGAAATGTTTAAGATTATTTTTTAACGCACTTGGCCGTGGTAAAAAATTTTATCACGGCCTTACACGCGCTATCCGTTCGAGCCATGTTATAATTGCGGTTTTAGAACTACAGAGACAGCGACTTTGACTCAGCCACTTTTTTCAAGTACCTCACTTTCCAGCGCCTTACTCGATAACCTCGCGTCATTGGGGTATCACACCATGACTGACATTCAAGCACAAACCTTACCGCTTATCTTGGCGGGTAAAGATGTCATTGGCCAAGGTAAAACAGGCTCAGGTAAAACCGCCGCTTTCTCTTTAGGACTATTGCATAATTTAAACGTGAAACGCTTTCGTGTGCAGGCGCTTGTGGTATGCCCAACTAGAGAGCTTGCCGATCAGGTTGCAGTTGAAATTCGCAAGCTTGCCCGTGCTGTTCATAACATCAAAGTGTTAGCGCTGTGCGGTGGCGCGCCTATGGGTCCACAAATTGGCTCTCTTGAACACGGTGCGCACATCATTGTGGGCACGCCAGGGCGTATTGAAGAGCACCTGCGCAAAGGCCGTTTGTCGCTAGATGAAGTGAATACCTTTGTACTGGATGAAGCGGATCGCATGTTGGAGATGGGTTTTGAAGAGTCACTACAGTGCATCATAGATCACTGCCCTACAGCACGCCAAAACCTGTTATTTAGTGCAACTTACCCACCAAAAATAGAGCAGCTCGCGCAGCACATCATGAAAGATGCAACCAAAGTCACGGTTGAAGCAACCCATGACGATAGCTCAATTGAACAGTACTTTTACGAAGTCGACAATAACGATGCGAGATTGCCTGCGGTACAAAAGCTGTTAATGCAATTTCAACCAAACTCAGCGGTTATCTTCTGCAACACCAAGGCAGAATGCCAGAACGTATGCGACAGCCTATATAGCCTAGGTTTTGATGCGGCTGCACTTCACGGTGACTTAGAACAAAAAGACCGTGACCGCACATTGGTTCGTTTTGCGAATAAGAGCGTCACCATTTTATTGGCAACGGATGTCGCCGCCCGGGGTATCGACGTCGATCACGTAGATATGGTGATCAACTATCATATCGCCCATGACCCAGAAGTGCATGTTCACCGCGTTGGCAGAACCGGACGTGCAGGTAATAAAGGCGTGGCATGCTCTTTAATGAGTTATAAAGAATCACATAAAGTAAATGCCCTCGAAGACTATTTAGGCAAGACAATTGAGCCCAATACTCTGCCAAGCGACCAAGTGTTAAATAACAAAATTAACCGAGCGCCGATGGTAACCATTCAAATCGACGGCGGTAAGAAAGCAAAATTAAGACCGGGTGATATCTTAGGTGCACTGACCTCAAATCAAGCGTTAAAAGGTGATCAAATCGGCAAAATCAAGGTCACTGCGATGTCATCATACGTTGCGGTTGAGCGCAGTATTGCCAACGTGGCGCTTAAAACAATCTCAGAAGGGAAAATGAAAGGCCGTAACTTTAGAGCTCGCAAAGTAACAAAGTAACAGGTCACTCCCCCCTCTCTATGGTGGTCGACTTTCCCTGACCACCACGACTTTAGATTATCCAAGCAATTACTTGCCTATTTATAACCTATTTCCACCACTGGGGTTTAAATCTGCACCATGACCCCCAAGGTCTTAGTTAAGCAAACACTTTAAAGGAGTTTATCTATGAAGACCTTAATCATTGGTGCCAGTGGTCAAATTGGAAAAATGACGACAAAGAAAATGCTGGAACAAGGCCATGACGTCGTGGCGTTAGTGCGCAATAAAAGCAAGCTAGCTGATATTCAGTCTGAGCAACTTATTATCATTGAGCAAGACCTTGAAGGCGATTTTAGCTCAGCCTTTGACAACGTCGAGCAGGTAATATTTAGTGCAGGTTCTGGTGGAGAGACTGGAGCGGATAAAACCCTACTTATTGATTTGTGGGCCGCCATTAAAGCCATTAACTATGCTGTGAAAGCAAACGTTAAGCATTTTATTATGGTCAGCTCTATTGGCGCCGACGATCCTGATAACATTGAAAGTGAAATCAAACCGTACTTGGTAGCCAAACACATGGCTGACCAACACCTACAAAAAAGTATTGTAAACTACACCATCGTCCGACCAGGTGCGTTGCAAAATGAGCCTGCAACTGGGGGATTCTCCACTTCACGCCCTACAAATAGAGAAGATGCCGTAATAAGTCGAGAGAATGTCGCAGACGCGCTAGTTTACCTTGCCACTCAACATCCTCAGAATCTAACGTTTGAGCTATTTAACGGCAAGCAGTCAGTCGAACAAACGCTGTGCTAATAGAGTAACTATGTCTCGGGGTTTAACGCCTCGGGGCAAACTTAGGTGCTTTATTTGGCTAAGTGTTGAGAATATTTACCGCTACATCGACATAAAAAGCTTGCTTTAAAAAATGCAATTCTATATTATCCCTCTCTTGCTTTAACTTCCTCTCAAAATAAAGCAAACCTCAAGTAATGCCTCCTTGCCTTGATCCAGTAAGTCCGCATAAAAAATACAAGTAGAGCTTAATATAGTCAGGCGAAATCAAGCCAATTAAGAAAATTGGTATAAGCTGTCATACCCGTCTCGGGTCGTTGCGAGGACAGTGTCTTCTGTTCGCTAAACTGTAATGAAGCTCATCTACTATCAAAAGCATCAGCTAATTTGCTGTGCATTATAAAAGTGAGTTTTATTATGTCATATACATATAACGGAACAGAGATCCGTGTTGAGCAACCAATTCGCTCAATTTCGGTGAACAAATCTAAAGTGATCTTTGCTGACGGCACAGGCCGTAAGATCACACAATTCGCCAATGGCGGCGAAGCACGTCAATTTCTGAGCTGGTTAACTTCAGCACATTAATTGAGTGATAATATAATTGATGTAAAAAAATGCCGGATAAAGTCCGGCATTTTTGTATTTTAGGTTGTTAAGCTTAGCAGTAGTAAGCTTCAACAGTCCCTTTTGACTTCAGTAGCAAAGGCTGACCACGACGGTCTAGTGCCTTTGGTGATGCTACCTTAATCCAGCCTTCGCTGATGCAGTATTCTTCAACATCAGTGCGCTCTTTTCCGTTAAAACGGATGCCAATATGGTGTTCTAGCACTTCTTTAGCATAATGTGGGCTGCGAGGGTTGATTGAAAGTCTATCTGGTAGTGCTGGTTTTTCAGTTGAATCTGTCATCGTTTTTCTTCAATTATTTAAGCATGCTGTATTGTAGGTAATCCCGTGCGTGCGCTCAATAGCTGAGCGTCCTATATTCGCAATTGAATTAAAAACTGTATCGATTTAAGAGCACTATGAGGTCTCTGAAGTTTAGCTAACATCATTACTTAAAAATGCCTTGGCACATTCACCCACGTATCGGCGGCCAGGATTATCCCCACTCAACCACTCTCTCCACAGAAAGCTTGTTATAACACCTTTACCATAAAATACTTACAGCCATCTTTAGGGTAATGCTCTTGGATCCATTGAATCTCGTAGCCATGCTTTTCATAAAACGGCATTGCCTGAAAATTTAAGGTATCGAGTAAGCATTTCACGCACCCTCTTTGTTTGGCTGCCGCTTCTAGGCTTTCTAGTATCTGTGAGCCGATATTTTGACCTCTAAGTGTCTCAGAAACCCACAAAGTATCGAGCAACAACCAGTTACCAAAAGTACGCGCGGCTGCACCTGCAACAACCTCTCCAGACTCACCCTTTACTTCAACCGCCAATGGAAGGCGCTCCGTGACCTCCCAATTCGCCCAGTTAAACTCGCTAATTTTACTACTTAAAAAATCGACAAATTGTTGCTCAGGATTTTCTACTACGGATATTTTCACTACTGTGCTCCGGTTGATGTCGTTGAACTAAGGTAATTGTTGTTCGTTTTAGTATTGTCACCTATCATAGCCAACAAAATACCTATAAAGGAATCATCTATGATGAAATCAAAATCTAGCATTGGAAGCTCAATTGTATCTATTATCGTGATTGGCATTGTGTTACTTTTTTCCATCACATCTTGCACAAATCCAAGCACACCCGCAGGACATGAAGGCTATGTTTTTGAGCAACCGAGATTTTTTGGTTCTGGTGGTTACCAAGGTAGCTTAGTAGGTCCGAGCAACTATGGTTTTTCCCCGCTCAGAAATCAAGTCGTCAATATCGATATGCGCCCAAACACTTATACAGAACGCTTTGAGATCTTAGCCAAAGATGACTTGAACATCAGTTTTGATTTTCATGCAGTCATTGCAATTAAGCCAGACACAGTAAAAGATGTCGTTGAAAATTATGGTGCAGAGAATTGGTATCAGCGTTTTGTTCGCGAAACTTTCAGAACCTATGTTCGCGACGAAGTCCAACAATACGATAGTGGCGCATTAAAAAGCAAACGCGAACAAATTGCTGAAATCGTAACAAAGCGCTTAAAAGGCTACCTACAGTCAGCGCCATTTGATATCAAACAAGTGGTGATCGGTAACATTAATTATCCAGATATTGTAGCCAATGCTGTAGAAAAGAAACTCGCTGCGCAACAGCTGCTAGCAGAAAAAGAGACTCAAAAGGCCATTGCTAAAAAAGATGCTGAAATTCGGATTGAAGAAGCAAAAGGTATCGCTGAAGCGCAAAAGATCATCAACGCCACACTTACTGCAAACTACTTACAACATGAAGCGATAAATGCGCAGCTAAAAATGGCAGAATCTCCCAACCATACAACGGTTTATATTCCGGTTGGCACCAACGGCATTCCACTGGTTAAAGAGAGTCGATAACAAAGTACCAATAATTCGTTTGAGTTGGGAGTAACAATAGCGAGAAGGCCTGTTGTTGCTCTCAACCTAGGTTATTAAATAAACTCTTTTTCTGTTGCATTTACCAGCTGTTGAAATGCGCGAGTACTGCCGAGAAGCTCTCGCTTTACCTTATTCCACTGTGCATTGTGGTGACCAAACCTTAATTGCCATTCACGCTTTTCGTCCACACTTAAAGGGTGCAGCTTTGCGCCCAAGGCCATGAGCTCGCGCTCACAGCGCTTTTGCAGTTGCTCTATCTGCGCAATATGGGTATGAAATGTTTGCTTACCCGCGTCCTCGATTTCCCCTTTTAAGCGCAGCGGCAAACCATCTAACCAATGCTGATTTGCGACGGTCACCCAAGCATCGGGGACACTTTCGAGTAAAGCTATCTGCCCTATCTCGTTTTTTAGCAGATCAGGACCTGCAAACAAGCCAACAACGCTAGGGTCAATAACCTCTATATGTTTTTTTCTTGCCATTTTGGCCACTTGTGCCCAAGGCACATCAATAACATTTGCCGACGTCATACTGTAAAAATGACTCAAAACCTTGGAAGCAGGTACTCTTAGCACTACTCCTTTGAGCTTTTCAGGCAAATTAATCAAGCGGTTGAACTGTTTTGTGCTTGTTAGGGTGCGACCTCCAACGAGATGATGCATTAAGATATTCAGTTTTCCTTGTTCACTAATAGGCTTAATAACAAGTGACTGCCACTGTGGCGAACAAATTAGATTGAGAAACGCGCGATTTGAGCTCGCCCAAAATGGGATATTAAGGATATCTAGCACAGGTAACGCCCGAGACAGGTTTGACATAGAGATAAGTGCGACCTCCACATATCCACGAGTCACTGCCGCCATTAACTCGCGGCCACTTCCAAGCGAGCCACTATGGTGAATATCAACATAGATTTTACCACGAGTCATAGACTCAACATTCTCCTTAAACACTTGATGCATGTGCGGGATAAAGTCACTTTGATCCGCAGGGTATGGGGAAGCTAATCTTAAAATATGGAGGGCAGCACTGCGCTTAGCCATTTCTTGTTCTCGTTCATCTTCTGAGAATAAATTTAGTGCAAGTACTTGGCTAACCGGAAATGAAGCACTCAAACATGCCGCTAGTGAAGCTTCAAGAAATTGACGTCTACTCTTGGACATGGGAGTACTACCTAACCTGAGCTGCGCATAAGAAA
>NZ_MBQA01000210.1:0-58046 GCF_001709235.1 Pseudoalteromonas sp. BMB | reverse complement strand
GAACATCGCCAGGGCCAAATAGAGAAACCCGTTGCAGAGATGCGACGGGTTTTTTGCTGTCTGGGATATAGAGATTTGAGAGATATAAAACCTCGCAAGGCAATCAACACATCGCGAGGTTTTCTAAACCTAAGTAAATGCGCTCCACTCCCACCACAGTATAAGCACAGTGCAACATGGTAGGTGGTTTACCCACCGATGGCTTGCAATTAAGGTTTCCAGTCGATGATAGTGTGGATTACCCATGTGACTCTCTATTTAAAAAATGAGAACATCCTACTTCGTAGCGAGCCAGGGCCAAATAAGAGGTTGATGAAAAGCGTTCATCCATGAACTTCATCGACATTCGAACATCCATGTACATCAAAACCCGTTGCAGCAATGCGACGGGTTTTTTGCTGTCTGGGGTGTAGAGATTTGAGATATAGAAAACCTCGCAAGCCAATCAACACATCGCGAGGTGAACTCGCTCCCACCACAGTATCAGCATAGTGCAACATAGTGGGAGGTGGTTTATCAGCCCTAAATCTTAATAATCTATTTCTTATTACGTAGAGTCGTAGGTTAAGCTCTGAGGCACAGACTTCGTTTCTTGCTTAATGCTGCTCTAATTAATGCTATCAGCAAATACACTTAAAATATGTCGAATAAAGAAACATTTGCGATTTTTTTTGAGCTGTATATACTTACAGTAAATAAACCACTGTATGGAACACCAGTTAATGCGTCCTCTAACAAAACGACAAGAACAAATCTTTGAATTAATAAAAGTATTCATAAAAGATACTGGCATGCCTCCAACTCGTGCAGAAATAGCAGATGCTTTGGGTTTTAAGAGTGCAAATGCAGCGGAAGAACATCTTAAGGCGCTTGCAAAAAAGGGAGTTATCGAAATGGTTCCTGGTGCAAGCCGAGGGATTCGACTTGTAGAGGATGAATCCGAACAACTTGGTTTACCTATTATTGGCCGTGTTGCTGCTGGCGAGCCTATCCTGGCAGAGCAACATGTGGAAAGCCACTTTAATGTAGATGCGAGTTTTTTTAAACCTAATGCTGATTATCTTTTGAGAGTTAATGGTATGAGCATGAAGGATATTGGCATTATGGATGGTGATCTTCTAGCTGTTCACAGGACTCAATTGGCTGAAAATGGCCAAGTGATAGTGGCTCGTGTAGAAGAGGACGTGACTGTTAAACGCTTTGAAAAGAAAGGAAAGAAAGTTTTATTGCATGCTGAGAATGAAGAGTTTAAAGCGATTGAAGTGGATCTTGAGCATCAAAATTTCTCCATTGAAGGGTTAGCCGTCGGCGTTATCCGAAGTGCTGACTGGATGTAGTTTATGAGAGCGAGCGTAGCGTCAAATATAAAGTTGCGCTTGCTTTAACTATATTTTGTTTAAAAAGTGGTAATTAACTTTTCTAACTATGTGAAAGTAGGATGATTATAGTGACTTTAATCATTTAGTAATATTTTTAGTTTTCTGATCTTTATACACTATTTTTCATCATTCTTTGTTTTACCCCCTATAGTCCCCAGTTTTGATTCTAAAGTCGGTCTTCTCAAAAATCTTGCAATTTGTTTGTTTTTTGACTAATTGGTTAATAGTCGTGCAGTAAGTCTATGTACAAATAGACAATATGACAGTCATCCAATAATAACAAAAGACAACCGCGAGTTGTCTTGAAGGAGACGTCAAATGAAAATTTGTCGATTAGTTGTAGCATTCATCGCAGTGCTAATCGCCATGCCCTCACTTGCTAACAGCGCTTACAATATGAGGCAAGGTGTTACAGACATTAGTCATCAAGTGTATGAGCTTCACATGACCATATTTCTAATATGTTGCGTCATTGGGGTTATTGTATTTGGGGTTATGTTTTGGGCGCTTATAAAACACAGAAAGTCAAAAGGCGTTGTTGCAGCGCAATTTCATGAAAGCACCAAAGTGGAAATACTTTGGACTGCAATTCCTTTCCTGATACTCATTGGTATGGCAATACCTGCCACAAAAACGCTTATTGCTATGGAAGACACGAGTAAAGCTGATCTGACCATTAAGGTCACAGGCTCTCAGTGGAAATGGCACTATGAGTATATGGGGCATGATGTTGAGTTCTATTCTTTGCTCTCTACTTCGAAAGATGAAATTAGTGATCTTAAAGAAAAAAATGAAAATTACCTGCTTGAAGTTGATAAGCATTTAGTTATTCCCACCGATAGGAAAGTTCGCTTTTTAATGACCTCAGATGATGTCATCCATTCTTGGTGGGTGCCCGATTTTGCGGTGAAGAAGGATGCCAATCCGGGCTTTATAAATGAGGCATGGACAAAGGTAAACGATGAAGGAATTTACAGAGGCCAATGTGCTGAATTATGTGGCAAAGATCATGGCTTTATGCCTGTCGTCGTCGAGGCCGTAAGCCCTGATAAATTTGATAGTTGGCTCAACGATGCTAAAGCTGAAAAAGCAAAAGCAGAGGCTGAGTCACAAGCAGTTGCCCAACAAACCCTTTCGAAAGAAGAGTTAATGGAGGTTGGTGAACAAACTTACATGGCTTATTGCGCAGCTTGCCATCAACCAACTGGGCTTGGGCTACCAGGTGTCTTCCCTGCAATGAAAGGGAGTAAAGTCGTCACTGGAGATATTAAAGCTCATATAGATATTCTACTTTTAGGTCGACCAGGAACTGCTATGCAATCTTTCGCAAAGCAATTAACAATCAAGCAGATTGCGGGAGTTATCACCTATAAAAGAAATAGCTGGGGTAATGACACCGGCGATGTTATTCAGCCAAGCCAAATACAGCGTGAGATAGATGCATTAGAGGAGGGTAAGTAATGAGTGCCATCGTAGAAGAACATTCACACCATACAGCTCCAAAAGGCTTCAAGCGCTGGCTGTTTACTACCAATCATAAAGACATTGGAACACTGTATTTATTGTTCTCACTAACCATGTTTTTAATTGGTGGTGCTATGGCGATGGTGATCCGCGCCGAGCTTTTCCAACCTGGGTTACAGCTTGTAGATCCGCATTTTTTTAATCAAATGACGACAGTACATGGACTAATAATGGTATTTGGCGCAGTAATGCCCGCATTTACTGGTCTTGCCAACTGGATGATCCCAATGATGATTGGTGCTCCTGATATGGCGTTACCGAGAATGAATAACTGGAGTTTTTGGATACTACCCTTTGCATTTGCAATTTTACTGATGTCGTTATTTTTGGAAGGCGGCGGGCCTGCTTTCGGTTGGACTTTTTATGCGCCACTATCTACAACGTACAGCAATGACAATACTGCATTTTTTGTTTTTGCGATCCATATAATGGGAATTAGCTCTATTATGGGTGCTATCAACGTTATCGTGACCATCGTCAATCTTAGAGCTCCAGGTATGACATGGATGAAGTTACCTTTGTTTGTCTGGACTTGGCTGATAACTGCATTTCTTCTGATTGCTGTTATGCCCGTACTCGCTGGCGCTGTGACTATGGTATTGACTGATAAGTTCTTTGGAACGAGCTTTTTTGATGCAGCAGGTGGTGGTGATCCTGTTATGTTCCAGCATATATTCTGGTTCTTTGGTCATCCTGAAGTGTACATCATGATATTACCTGCCTTCGGCATAATTTCTACGATAGTACCGACATTTTCAAGAAAGAAACTGTTTGGCTATGCATCAATGGTTTATGCAACCGCTTCAATCGCTCTGTTATCGTTCGTCGTTTGGGCTCATCATATGTTTACTACGGGCATGCCTTTAGCTGGTGAGTTGTTTTTTATGTATGCAACTATGCTCATATCAGTGCCCACTGGCGTTAAGGTTTTTAATTGGGTAGCGACAATGTGGCGAGGTGCTATTAGTTTTGAGGTACCCATGCTTTTTGCCATTGCGTTTATCGTACTTTTCACAATTGGCGGATTTTCCGGTTTGATGTTAGCAATTACGCCTGCAGATTTCCAATATCACGATACCTACTTCGTTGTCGCGCATTTCCATTACGTGTTAGTTACGGGAGCTATATTCTCAATAATGGCCGCCGCATATTATTGGTTACCAAAGTGGACAGGGCACATGTTTGATATCAAATTGGCTAAATTTCACTTTTGGCTCTCCTTGGTTAGTGTGAACGTATTGTTTTTCCCAATGCACTTTGTTGGTCTTGCTGGCATGCCAAGGCGGATCCCTGATTATGCTCTACAGTTCGCTGATTTTAACGCGATCATTAGTATCGGAGGGTTTGCATTCGGTCTTTCTCAACTGTTGTTTGTTGCAGTGGTTTATAAATGTATAAAAGGTGGAGAGCAGGCCTCTGGGAAAGTATGGGATGGGGCTGAGGGATTAGAGTGGCAAGTACCATCTCCGGCTCCTTATCATACCTTTTCAACGCCACCGGAGATTAAGTAATGCAACATGGTCGCCTGCTTAAGAAGCTTATTTTGTTGACGCTAGGTATGTTTGCTTTTGCCTTTGCACTGGTTCCTCTATATGACGTTTTTTGTGATGTCACAGGCCTAAATGGTAAGCCATCCATGGAAATCGCAAAGCAGAGCGAGTCAATTGCACAAAGTCGACAAGTAGATGTGAGCTTCACAACGCATAGTCAAAGCCAGGCGCCATTTAAGGTCGATGCAGTCGAGCATTCGGTTAGAGTTCAACCCGGTAAGCTAACCGATGTCAAATTCATTGCAAAAAACTTGAGTGATAGTGAGCGTGTGTTGCAAGCGATCCCTTCAGTGTCTCCAGGGAAAGCGGCAAAGTATTTACACAAAATGGCCTGCTTTTGTTTTGATCAGCAACCAATGAAAGGCAAAGAAGAAGTTGAGTTTGTCTTGAGGTTTTATGTAGATACGGAGCTCCCAAGTGATGTTGAGGAACTCACACTTTCATATACGTTGTTTGATATTACAGAGCGAGTTAGCAAACAAGACAGTGATGGACTGAGTATGCTAGCTTCTCGAGAGGAGTTCAAATATGAACCATGAACAAGAAAAATATTACGTGCCTGAGCAAAGTCCATGGCCAATCGTCGGGGCTTTTGCACTTTTCTTTATCGCTGTTGGCGCTGGCTTAACGATTATTCAACTTAAATCAACCAGTAATAGTGGAGTAATGCTACTGCTCGTGGGTATTGCTGTGCTGATCTATATGATTTTTGGTTGGTTCAGGAATGTGATCCAAGAATCTCAAACTGGATTATATTCTGCCCAAATGGATCGTTCGTTCAAGCAAGGAATGGGATGGTTTATCTTTTCCGAAGTTATGTTTTTTGCTGCTTTTTTTGGTGCACTTTTTTATGCACGAATGATAGCTGTGCCGTGGTTAGGCGGTGCAAGTAATAACGCCAGCACCAACGACGTTTTATGGCCTCAATTTGAAGCTGTATGGCCATTGCTCACAACTCCAGATGGAACTGTAACTCAAGCTATGGGTTGGCAGGGACTCCCGCTGATCAATACGGTTATTCTATTAGCATCATCAGTAACCCTTAGCTTTGCTCATGTAGCTTTAGAAAAAGAGCAAAGGGCGAAAGTGAAGGCGTTCTTAGGATTAACAGTACTGCTTGGCGTCGCATTCTTAACCTTGCAAGTGGAAGAGTATATTCATGCTTATCAAGATCTGGGGTTAACTCTTCAGTCGGGGGTTTACGGTAATACATTCTTTTTACTGACAGGATTTCATGGCTTTCATGTCACACTTGGCGCGATTATTCTTTTCGTTATATGGATCAGGGTGTTGAAGGGTCACTTTACCGCTAAGAATCACTTTGCTTTTCAAGCTGGGGCTTGGTATTGGCATTTTGTTGATGTTGTTTGGTTGTGCCTGTTTGTATTTGTTTATGTGTTGTAACAACGGGTGAAGAGTGTAGTTTTATAAAGCCAAATTGAGCAGCAAGACAGATTAGAAGTACGACAGCTATTGATGCATAAACTCTTTGTTGCAATAGCCTCGCCATCGACTCTTGTTGCTCTGACTTGAGCATGACTAGCATAGCTCTAAATAGATTTAGAAAAACGAGTAGTAGCAGTACAACAATAATAATTTTAATCATAAGGGGTGTCCGATGGATTTAGGTGCACTTTTTAAAGGTAGATCAAAACCCCCCATATTGGCAGCATTAATCGTTGTTCTTTTATGTGGCTCGCTCTCTTATTGGCAGTGGCAAAGAGCACAGCAAAAACATGTGTTGCAGCATAAAGTTGAGATTGAAAAATCGCTAGGCGTAGCTAATGAGCAGCAAGTAACATCCCAGCCGCTCACGCAATATGTTAATGCTGAAGTGTCGATTACAGGGAATTTTGTAGGCGATGCGGTTTGGTATTTAGATAATCAAGTCGTGAAAGGTAGAGTCGGTTTTGATGTAATTGGCATTATAAAAATTTCCGAAACTGATGAGTATCTAGCTGTTAATTTAGGTTTTGTGCCACAGCAGGCTAGTCGCGTGCCTACCGTTTTCTCTCTTCCAACTGGCACCGTTTCTCTACCTGTCTATATCAAATCTAGTGCTAGTAAGCGGTTCACCTTAGCTAAGTCTGCGGCTGAGGAGGCAACAAAACAATCTGTGATTCAGTATATTGATGTTGATTACTTATCTGCGGAGTCAGGTAAACCTCTTTTACCTCTAATTGCCTACATGATTAAAAACAGATTTGCAGGGACTGAGCCCCATTATCAACCGGTCGTAATGTCACCGCAAAAACATGAAGCTTATGCTTTACAGTGGTTGCTTATTGCCTTGGCCGCGGTAGTAATTGGCTGGAAACTTTCAAAAAAGGAGAATAAAGATGTCTAAAAGCGCGGCATGGTTTATAGGGCTGTTTATATTCCCCTTACTATTGGCATTTGTTGCCTTGAAGATCGGCTGGATACCACATAGCACGACTAATTACGGTGAATTTTTAAGTCAGGAGGTTCGCCAATCAGAGCTGGTTTTAGATACTGAGTGGAGTATCGTTTATCAGCGACCAAAGCAGTGTAATAAGCAATGTTCTTTACTACTAGATAGCTTACCTAATTTGTATTTAGCGCTGGGGAAAAACCAGCAGAAAGTATCGCTCGTGGTATTACAAGAGCGAAATGAAAAAGGCATTGAGTACGCTACTTCTTTGCCGATATACCTCAACCAGTTAGATGACAACTATCTCTACCTGGTTGATAAAACAGGGTTATTTGTACTTAAGTATGCACCAGTAGCAAACTTAGAAGAAATGCGAAGTGTACAAAAAGGGCTACTGAGTGATCTGAAGAAATTATTGAACTACTCTCGTTCAAGTTAGGAGGTAAATATGTCCAAGGTAAGAATAAAAATCGCAATATTTGCCTGTTTCGTCGCAATAACGGTAGTGACACTTGGCGCCTTCACACGTTTAAGTGATGCGGGACTTGGCTGTCCAGATTGGCCTGGGTGTTACGGCTTTTTAACAGTACCAAATGAGACTCATGAACTATCTGCGGCTAAAGACAGTTTTCCACATTTAGAAATAGAAGCAGAAAAAGCATGGATTGAAATGATCCATCGCTATTTTGCCAGTTTCCTCGGGTTACTTATTTTGGCACTTGCATGCATAAGGCTGTTCAAGAAGCAAAAAACAAAAAGCCCTAATCGTCACTACTACTTACTGCTATTGCTTGTGTTATTTCAAGGAGCACTTGGGATGTGGACCGTGACGATGAATTTACAGCCAGTCATTGTGATGGGTCATTTACTAGGTGGGTTTAGTATTCTTGCATTGCTGGTGTTATTGGTTTTAAGGCTGAAATACACCACTATTACTGCTAGTGTCACTAGCCTTACCTGTCGTTTATGTTATGTGGCTCTTGGTGTGTTGATTATACAAATTGCGCTAGGTGGGTGGCTTGCAGCCAATTATGCTGCTCCACATTGTACAGGGTTGCCGCTATGTGACAATCTTCAACTTTTCTCTTGGCAGAGTTTATTTACACTTCCTGAAGCTTCAGCGACTTATGAGTTTGGTGTTTTGCCATTCGAATCTAGAGTATCTATTCACTTTATCCATCGGATATGGGCAGTTATTACCGTTTTAACGCTACTTGCTGCATGTTGGCCACTCCTTAGAGCTGGTCAAAACCGCTTACTCCGACGTTCAGCACTTGTTGTGTTAATTTTGGTTGCGATACAGGTTTTGGTGGGGGGGGCAATCGTACACTTCCAATTTCCTCTGTTGTTAACCTTATTCCATAACTTCATGGCAGCAATGGTGTTATTAGCAATGGTGAAATTGTGTTTCTTTATCAGCCTGGCGCAAAAAGTAGGAGTAAAATATGCATCAATTAACTAGTTTTTCAGAGCTTCAAAAAGCAACTACTTTATTCAAAGCCTACTTTGGCATGTGTAAGTTCAAAGTAGTATGTATGTTGGTTATTACTGCTTGGGTCGGAATGATGTTAGCTCCACAAAGTGATAAAACATTATTGGCACAATTAATGAGTTTGTTTGGCATTGGTTTACTTTCAAGTAGTGCAGCAGCTGTAAATCATATCGTGGATAGAGAAATAGATAAAAAGATGGCGCGAACACGAAACCGACCGTTAGCGACAGACTCTGTTTCTGTATCATCAGCTTTAATCTTTGCGACAGGCCTCGCTATTGCTGGGTATGCTCTATTGACTATTTTCGCCAATCAGTTATGTGCGCTACTTACCTTAGCCGCGCTATTCGGTTATGCCGTGGTTTATACGTTATTGTTAAAGCGCGCAACACCTCAAAACATAGTAATTGGGGGGTTAGCAGGAGCGATGCCACCCCTGTTAGGTTGGGTCAGTGAGACTGGTCAGCTTGGTGCAGAACCTTGGTTGTTAGTAATGATCATTTTTGCTTGGACACCTCCCCACTTTTGGGCATTAGCTATTGCTCGTAAACGAGACTACGAAAAAGCCGAAGTCCCCATGTTACCAGTAACGCATGGAAACGAATTTACAAAACTCTGTGTGCTATTTTATACCATCATTTTAACTTTAGTCTGTTTGCTACCTTACCTAGTGGGAATGTCTGGTTGGATCTACTTGTTGGTCTCTGGCATGGCAAATGTCGCTTTTATTTACAAAGCCACAAAGCTTATGAGAACAAATAGTTTAGAGTATGCTATGAGGGTATTTTATTTCTCTATCTGGCATCTTTTGATAGTGTTCATTGCACTCTTTGTGGATAAAGCATTTATATGAAAAAATTTATCTTAATTATCTCTATGTTAATTCTGTTTGGTTGTGGGCCCTCACCAGATGTCTCTGAAAAAGTGGTTTGGTACCCTAAGCCTAAGGACGTGAATGTGTTTGAATTAAGGGATCAATACGGTGAGGTAGTCTCAAATCAAGACTTTACCGGTAAATGGAATTTGTTGTTTTTGGGTTACACCAGCTGTCCCGACGTGTGTCCAATGACGTTGTTGAAATTAACTCATGTATATCAATCCGTAAAAAGCAAAGGTGACTTACAAGTATGGTTTGTATCGGTCGATCCTAACCGAGATACTGAAGAGAAGCGTTTGGCCTACATCAAGCACTTTGATCCTGATTTTAAAGCGGTATCTGCCGAGCATTCGGCTTTATTTCCTTTTGTGAGAGATCTCGGTTTAATCTACGCAATAAATCAGGAACAGACAGAAGAGTATTATGTTGATCATAGTGCGTCTGTAGCATTAATTAACCCAAAAGGTCAGCTTGAGGCTATTTTCAAACCTACACATACAGCTGGAGCTGTCCCTACAATCGATGACAAACTACTTCTCGCTGACCTAGAGAAGATCATCAATTAGTCTTATATCGACACTGGTCGACCCCAGTGTCGTTGTACTATCTTACCTCTAACGCTTTAATTATTTGCGGATTTTTAATCAATCTTTGTGGCATTTTTACCATCACGGTCTAAGCTAATTTTATTACTCATTTTTACAAGGATAGTCTTCAGCTCATGTTGAAACTTCCACCTGAAATGGCGATTAACCATGTGGAAAGCCTGTACCATCAGATTTTCCAAGACTCTATGGAAACATCAGACATCACGATTGATATTAGTGAAGTGCAAAGAGCCGACACAGCATCTATACAACTGCTCTGTGCCGTACAGAAACACTTGCTCTCGTTAGAACATAAAATTGTATGGCATGGTGAAAGTGACGCTTTAGCGCAGGCGGTAAATGAGTTGGGATTAACCCATTATTTATTCCATAGTATTGAAAATTAAGAGGTGAATATGAAAAAGATTTTAGCTGTGGATGATTCGGCGTCAATGCGCCAAATGGTTGGCTTTACTTTGAAAAAAGCAGGTTTTGATGTCACGGAAGCCAAAGATGGCAGTGAAGCGTTATCTATTGCCAAGCAACAAGGGTTCGATGCCGTGATCTCTGATGTAAACATGCCTGTAATGGATGGGATCACACTTATTAAAGAGCTGCGCAGCTTACCCAATTATAAGTTCACCCCTTTACTAATGCTGACAACTGAGTCTGGGTTAGATAAAAAAACAGAAGGTAAAGCGGCGGGAGCAACTGGTTGGATAGTGAAACCATTCAACCCTGAACAACTACTAGCGGTATTGAAAAAAGTCATAAGATAGATACAGAGAGGCGTCGATATGAGTATTGATTTAAGCCAATTTTTTGATGTCTTTTTTGAAGAGAGCTTTGAAGGTCTAGACATAATGGAAGCTGAGCTGCTGAATTTACAGCCAGGCCATGAAGACTCAGAAACGATCAATACTATATTTCGCGCAGCACACAGCATCAAAGGTGGCAGTGGAACATTTGGTTTTACTTCTGTCGCTAACTTCACACATGTGTTGGAAACCTTACTCGATCAGATCAGGGACGGGCGTCGACAGTTGACCGCTGAACATGTCAATTTGCTGCTCCAATCTGTTGATTGTTTAAGGGCCTTACTAACCGCATTACAAGCCGAAGAAGAGCCCGATCTTTCCAATGCGAATGAGTTGAAAGTTAAATTTGAAGAGATTTTAGGTGGTAAAGAGAGTGTTAGCTCAGATACTGCCGCTAGCATACCTCAAGGGCAAGAATCTCAAACCTATCAAATAGACTTTAAACCGCTCCCCCACTTGTTTAAAACCGGTAACGAACCGCTCTATATGTTAAGTGAGCTATCAGAATTGGGGGATTTAGAAACTCATGCGTTTTGTGATGCAATACCTGAAATTGATGACTTCAACCCAGAGGATTGCTACCTCAGTTGGCGGTTATACTTAACAACCAGTCATCCAGAGTCGGCGATTAAAGAAGTATTTGAGTGGGTTGAGGATGATGCTGAAATTTCTATTACCTTATGTGGTGGTTTATTTGAAGATGATGTGAGTGTCTCCACAACGCCAGAACCAGAGAGTGAGAAGAAAGAAGTGTCGAGCAACGACACTCAAAATATTGATGTACCAAAAACACCCTCAGCGACAGCGACAAAGACTAAGCCTGAGGCTAGCAAGAAATCAGCAGAATCAACTTCGATCCGTGTTGGGATTGATAAAGTTGATTCGCTTATCAATATGGTAGGGGAGTTGGTTATTACCCAAGCTATGTTGACTCAATTAGGCGAGCAAGAACCGACCGAAAATACGCTTGCTGCGATGCAAGAAGGCCTCGCTCAATTAGCCCATAATACGCGGGATTTACAAGAAAATGTAATGCGAATCAGAATGTTACCTATTAGTTTTGTCTTCAGCCGATTTCCTCGTTTAGTAAGAGATACGTCACAGAAGTTGAATAAACAGGTTGAGCTAAAGCTGCTAGGAGAGCAAACAGAATTAGATAAAACCGTGATGGAAAAAATCTCCGATCCTATGGTTCATTTAGTAAGAAACTCTTTGGATCACGGCTTAGAAACACCGGAAGACAGAATAAAAGCCGGAAAAGATCCCGTGGGTACGGTGACACTGAATGCTTTCCACCAAGGTGGAAATATTGTGATTGAAATTATGGATGATGGCAGAGGCTTGAATACCGAAAAAATAAAAAGTAAAGCAATTGCCAATGGCCTAATTCAAGCAACTGATGAGCTGACTATTGAAGAGGTTAATGAACTTATTTTTAGGCCTGGGTTTTCAACAGCCGATGAAGTGAGTGATATCTCTGGTCGCGGTGTGGGTATGGATGTTGTTCGACGAAATATTCAAGCATTAAACGGCAGCGTTGAAGTGACTTCTGCAAAAGGGGTTGGCTCAACGTTTACAATTAGATTGCCATTAACGCTGGCCATTTTGGATGGTCAATTGGTTAAAGTTGCAAAGCATACCTACATCATTCCACTTATTTCTATTGTTGAGTCTTTACAAATAGATATTAAAAAAGTGAGT
The DNA here is from genome assembly GCF_001709235.1 of Pseudoalteromonas sp. BMB. Lineage (NCBI taxonomy): Bacteria > Pseudomonadati > Pseudomonadota > Gammaproteobacteria > Alteromonadales > Pseudoalteromonadaceae > Pseudoalteromonas > Pseudoalteromonas sp. BMB. The sequence goes on along the minus strand of NZ_MBQA01000210.1, from coordinate 45,726 downwards.
AAAGTAGGTAATGGCTTAGAGGTGCTTCGGTTACGAGATGAATACATACCAATACTAAGGCTATATCAACTATTTAACCATGGTGGTGCAATAGAAGAGTTGGATAAAACACTGTTAGTAGTTGTAGAGAGTGATAATCACAAAGTGGGATTGTTGGTGGATGATTTACTAGCGCAACAACAGGTCGTTATTAAAAGTCTCGAAGCGAATTATCAGAAAGTAAATGGGATCTCAGGGGCGACAATTTTAGGTGATGGCAGAGTCTCTTTAATTGTCGATATTAGTGGTCTTATCAAACTGAGTGGCTTAAAGCGTCCAGGAACTCAAGAGTTATTAGTAGAACAAGAGTTAGATGAGGTGGTGTCATGATCACTGAAAAAGCCTCGATTAATGAACAAGTCATGCTTGCAGACAGAGATGACGATACACAATTTCTCACCTTTATGATGGCGGGCGAAGAGTATGGCATGGATATTCTGGCCGTACAGGAAATAAGAGGGTGGGAAGAAGTCACTGCAATTCCAAATGCTCCTATGTATGTAAACGGTGCGATTAATTTACGTGGCACGATAGTGCCAATCATAGATTTAAGGGTTCGATTCGGCTTACCACAAATCGAATATGGAGCGCTAACCGTGGTTATCGTTGTCTCCGTTGTAATAAAAGAGGCAACAAAAATTATGGGGTTAGTTGTTGATGCGGTGTCTGACGTATACAGCATCAACGAAGAAACAGCGAAGGATGTTCCAGATTTTCAAGACTCGGAAAATAGTCAATTTGTACAAGGACTTGTAAATGTTGGTGAAAAAATGGTCGTACTTTTAAATTTGAAGAAGATATTAGATCTTGAAGTAAAGCAGAATGAGCAATTGGTTGTCGGGGGATAACATGAGCGATCAAGCATTAGCAAGTCAACTCAACAATAGAGTTCTGATTGCGGGTGCCATAATATTTGTGGGCTTGGCAATTAGTGTTCAAATGTTGAATATTAATATGTCTACACAAGCCTATGTGGCGATGGTTATAGCAGCTGTCAGTGTGGTGCTGGCAATTTTACTACTTAAGCAAAGCGCAAACATTCTGCTTTCTAAGTTACAGGATGTTGAGGAAATTGTTCCCGCGATAGAGAGTAAAGATGTTAGCTTACTCAATGCAAGTAATGCATCACGCCAATCATCTTTATACAAAGCGGTTGCTAATTTATTAAATGGTGACGCACTAGATGGTCAAGACCATAGCCATAGTTTGTTGCTAGCTTTAAAGGTCTGTCAGGCCAATGTTATGCTTGCAGATGCCTCTCTCAACATTGTGTATTTGAACGATTCAGTAACCAGTATGCTGCGTAAAAATCAGGCTAAGTTACAGCAAGAGTTACCTGGTTTTAATGTTGATAGCTTGATTGGTGCCAACATTGATACGTTCCATAAAAACCCTAGCCATCAGAGAGGCATACTAGCTAATTTGACCCGTCCATATGTCACACAAATCAAAGTGGCAGGTTTGACCTTTGATCTTATTGCCACGCCTGTTTTCGATGATGAAGGACAAAGGATCGCGACTTTAGTTGAGTGGAAAGACCTTACAAGAGAATTAGCGTTAGAGAAAAAGCAGGCGGATTTGGCGAGCCACAATGCTCGTATATCGAGCGCGCTGGACGTTTGTCAGGCAAACGTAATGCTAGCGGACGAAGGGTTGAATATTATTTATGTTAATGATTCGGTTGTACGAATGCTGAGAGACAATCAAACGCAGCTAAGAAAATCATTACCGAACTTTGATGTGGATACACTTGTAGGACAATGTATTGATGTATTTCATGCAAATCCCAGCCATCAAAGAAACCTGCTTGAGAAGCTGAGCGATGTATACAGCACAGATATCAAAGTTGCTGGCTTCACCTTTGGTTTAATTGCGACCCCTGTGTTTGATGATGAGAAAAAGCGGATTGGTACCGTCGTTGAGTGGGACGACAAAACAGAGCGTTTAGTCCGTGAAGAGGAAGAAAAAACTGCCGCAGCTGAAAACTTGCGCGTCCGAAGAGCATTAGACAACGTTTCAACGAATACGATGATAGCAAATGAGCAGTTTGAGATCGTTTATTTGAATCGTGCAGTGAAAGATATGATGAGAAATGCTGAGAGTGATTTAAGGCGTGACCTGCCTAATTTTGATAGTAACCATCTTTTGGGGGCGAATATTGATGTATTCCACCGTAACCCAAGTCACCAACGCAGTATGCTCTCTCGGCTTGAAACTGAGTATAAAACGGAAATTGTTGTCGGCGGAAGAACCTTTGGCCTAGTCGCGAATCCGATATTTGATGGTAATAACGAACGCGTGGGCACCGTTGTCGAATGGGAAGATAGAACCAAAGAAGTCACGATTGAGAAAGAGGTGAATGGCCTAGTTCAGTCGGCTAATGCCGGTAATCTTAGTGTTCGTTTATCAGAAGATGGGAAAGATGGCTTCTACTTACGACTAACCAAAGGGTTAAATAGTTTAGTGTCTACAGTTGATGAAACAGTTACAGATATGGGGGACATGTTAGACGCCTTAGCAACTGGTAATTTAACCAGACGTATTGAAGGCGATTATCGTGGGGCTTATGAAAAGCTGAAAAAAGACGCAAATACTACAGCTGAGAAGCTAACTGAGGTGTTAGGTCGGATCCGTACTTCTGCAAATTTAGTTGCCAGTGGTGCTGATGAAATTTCCCAGGGTAACGCGGATTTGAGTCAGCGAACCGAAGAGCAAGCCTCCTCACTAGAAGAAACTGCTTCTAGCATGGAAGAAATGACCAGCACAGTTAGACAAAATGCAGATAACGCGAAAGTAGCTAATGAGTTGGCCGAAGATACTTGTGACAAGGCGACCAAAGGCGGTGAAGTAGTCACTCGCGCAGTTGAAAGCATGTCTGAAATTAATGATTCAAGTAAGAAAATTGCTGACATTATAGGTGTTATTGATGAAATCGCTTTCCAGACAAACCTTTTGGCATTAAACGCAGCCGTTGAAGCTGCTCGGGCCGGAGAGCAAGGTCGAGGCTTTGCTGTGGTTGCTGGTGAAGTGCGCAATCTCGCTCAGCGTTCTGCAGCAGCGGCGAAAGAGATTAAAGATCTAATCAGAGATAGTGTAAGTAAAGTCGAAGATGGCACGTTACTGGTTAATGAATCTGGTGAAACACTAAAAGAAATAGTTGAGTCAGTTAAGCGAGTAACGAACATGATTTCCGACATTGCCGAAGCTTCTATTGAGCAGAGTTCAGGTATTGAGCAGGTTAATAAAGCAGTGTCACAAATGGATGAAATGACGCAGCAAAATGCTGCCTTAGTTGAAGAAGCATCGGCCGCTGGGGAGTCGATGGCTGAGCAAGCAAATGATATGAGAAGATTATTAAACTTCTTCACACTTGATGAATCTTCACATCGTAGTTTAGAAATATCTGAGTCACCGAAGAACTATAAGGCGCCAGAAAAACAATTACCAAAACGGACAATGAACTCCAATAAGCCTCCCCAGCAAAACACGAGAAGTAATCAGTTTGCAGATGACTCGGAAGAGTGGGAAGAGTTTTAGGGTTAGGTAATAGATCAATTCCTTAGTGGGGGTTGGCTGAAGGAATACGACGATGCGAGAGTTTCTGTTGACCGATAAGGATTTTTCCGAAATTTCGGCTCGGGTCTATGACACATGCGGCATAGTACTCGGGCCGCATAAGAGGGAAATGGTTTACTCAAGGTTGGCAAGACGCATAAGAGCCAACGGGCTAAATTCATTTGAGGCGTATTTATCTTTTTTGGAAGAAAATCAAGATGTTGAGTTTAGCCATTTTATTAATGCAATAACAACTAACTTAACTTCTTTCTTTCGAGAAAATCATCACTTCGAGTTCTTAACGAAAAGAATAGTTCCTGAAATTATTGCCAGGCACAAATACGACAGAAGAGTTCGGATCTGGTCTGCTGGATGCTCTACGGGTGAAGAACCTTATAGTATTGCGATGACCATTGCGAATGCTTTCCCAAATGGTTGGGATGTCAAAGTGCTGGCAACAGATTTAGATTCCAACGTTTTGGGCAAAGCGAGTCTCGGAGAATATACGGCAAACAACGTCACGGGTTTAGATGAAGATAAGCTCAAAAAATGGTTTCTTAGAAGTGCTGATGGAGCAATGTATAAAGTGAAGCCTAAATTGCAATCCTTCATCCATTTTAAACGACTTAATCTTCTAGAACCATGGCCAATGAAAGGACCTTTTGATGTTATTTTCTGTCGTAATGTTTTGATTTATTTTGATAAAGAAACCAAAGATAAACTATTTGAGCAATATCATGACATGTTAGTTCCCAATGGTTACTTACTTATCGGACACTCCGAAACGATGGGAAAAGAGCACCTAGAATTTAAAAATCTAGGTAAAACCATTTATCAAAAAGGCCAGTTGAATGAGAGAGTTTAGACCTGTTCTCAGAGGCTTCGAGCATGTAAAACGCTTTTGGGATTCAGGGCGTGCCAAGGTCGTCGCAAAAGTACTTCCGGGGGAATTTTATGTATCCAAGCAGGACGAATTGATTTCGACTGTACTAGGTTCCTGTATTGCCGCCTGTGTATATGACGAGAAGCTGGGGATTGGTGGCATGAATCACTTTATGTTACCCGGAGCGAAGGCACTAAAAGAAGTACATGCGGATGACCTAAATTGTCGTTATGGTAACTGGGCGATGGAGTATCTGATAAATGAAGTACTCAAAAATGGGGCGTCTAGAAGCAATTTAAAAATCAAACTTTTTGGCGGTGGAAAAATTATTAGCGCAATGACAGATATTGGGGAAGGGAACATCAGGTTTGCTCAAGCCTATGTGGAAGAGGAAAGTTTGAATTTAATTTCACAAGATGTAGGCGGCCCCTGGCCAAGAAAAGTTATCTTTCATCCTCAAAGTGGCAAAGCGCAAGTGAAAAAGTTACGAACCATGCACAATAACACAATTGAACAACGTGAAGTGCGTTACTTACATGACATTGAGGCTCAAGACAATAAAACGGATATTGAGCTATTTTAGGTGTGAAATATGATCAAAGTTCTGATTGTTGACGACTCGCCGTTAATTCGTGGGTTGTTAAAAGAAATTTTAGGTCAGGCGGATGGTATTAAAGTCGTTGGCACCGCGGAAGACCCTTATGAAGCTAGAGAGCTCATTAAGTCTACTTCACCTGACGTATTAACTTTGGATATAGAAATGCCAAAAATGAATGGCATTAATTTTCTTAAAAATTTAATGCGTTTAAGGCCTATGCCTGTTGTGATGATCTCTACGTTGACCCAAGAGGGATCTCCCGCCACGATAGAAGCACTAGAATTAGGTGCAGTTGATTTTATTTCTAAGCCCACCAGCAATGTTGCTGATACCTTAATGTCTTATTCCGATTTACTGGTTAAGAAGATTAGAGTAGCGGCCGGTGCAAGAGTGAGGGCTTTTAAAGCACCAAAACAGGAAAGCGAATTAGAAATTGGCCGTAATTATACATTTTCGCGTAATACTATTTTAGCCATAGGCGCCTCAACTGGAGGAACTGAAGCTATCAGAGAGGTGCTTATGCGATTACCAACACACGCGCCTCCTGTTGTTATCACCCAACACATCCCACCAGTTTTCAGTACCTCATTCGCACAAAGAATGGATCGCACCTGTGCGGTATCAGTCAAAGAAGCGGAAGATGGAGATGTTTTATTACCAGGTCATGTATTCATAGCACCGGGAGACAAACATCTTAAGGTGGCACACACAGCAACCGGATATGTCTGCCGATTAGATGATACTGAGCCTGTAAATCGTCATAAACCTTCCGTTGAAGTGTTATTTAACTCCCTTGTGCCAATGGGTAAGCATGTTTGTGCTGCTATGCTCACGGGAATGGGCAGTGATGGAGCAAAAGCAATGCTAGCTTTGAAAGCTGCAGGTGCTAAAACATTTGCACAAGATGAACTTAGCTCTGTGGTATGGGGAATGCCTAGAGCTGCGTACGAGCTTGGTGCAGTGCAAAGCCTAGTACCTTTGAGTAAAGTGACTGAAACCATGCTGAGCGCGGTTAAAAAGTAAGGGTAAGAGCTAATTTGCTCCTACCCAAAGCTGTTATTTTTCAATAACCCAAGGTTGTGAAAACCAATAATATCGTCCTGTGTCTTTGATTGAAGGTGCCGTACAGTTATATCGTGACCGTCCTATGGATAGTGCTTTCGGGGTTTGGATACGTACGCTGGTTTCTGATAGCCACGTTAGCTCAGCTTGCCCAACACCTGAAACGTAGCATGCAAATTGACTCTGATGAAAATCCTTATTGTTAAAATGCAACGTGATTGCTGGGGTTTTATTGTTCGTGACGCTGTCAAGGTACTCTAATTTTTGTAGAGAGAAGGCTTTGGTCTCGAGCTTAGTTTTTAATGTTTCTAAGTTGCTGTAATTTCCTGATGCGGGAAAGCGAGCGATACGTGTAAAATCTGAAGAAACACCAACGGCACCAGAGTGTTGGCCAATACCAATAAGCCCAAGCTCTGCTACTAGCTTTTGTAATTCATGGTTAAACTCGCCGTAAGGGTATGCGAGGTAGGGGTAATCGTGGCCAATTTCTTCTTTAATACGCTGTTGTGACCATGTGATATCGTGCTCAACACGCGCACGCCATTGTGCCACTGTTTCATTTTTTAGTTTGAGGTGGAGGTAATCGTGCTTAGCACTATGATTTGCGATAATAGCTCCGCGTTTTGCTAATGCCCTCAGTTCATCCCACGTCATGACATAGCTTTTCTTTTCGTCAATAAGTTGAGGGTTGACGAAAATCGTATAGGGAAAGCCAAAAGATTCCAGGATTGGGGCCGCTGCAGTGATATTATTTTCATAGCCATCATCAAAGGTGATTGCTAACGTTTTTTCTGCTAGAGACTTACCCGACTTCAGGCTATCTAACAACTGTGGTAAAGGTATCACCGAAAAACCATGTTCTTTAATGTGGTTAAGATGAGATTTAAAGGTTTCTTCACTCACGCTGGTGACCGCTGGGAGTTTCTCACTCACGTGATGATACTGTAAGATAACCGCACTCCAACTATTTGCTGAAAATAGGGCCAAACCAAAAATAATATGTTGTATCAATTTCTTAAATGCCATAAAGCGCAACATCTGAGCCTCTTACTACTTGCAGGTCCGATGATACTATCAAATATTACGGTGCCACTGTTAGGATTAGTCGATACGGCAGTAATTGGTCATATGGGGGATGCGCATTTTTTGGCTGGGATTGCGCTTGGCTCTAGCGCTATCTCGGTACTATTTTGGCTTGCAAGTTTTCTGCGAATGAGTACAACAGGAGTGATAGCTCAATCAAGCGGCCAGCAAGACCATGACAAGCTAACACGTTCACTATATACCAGTATGCTCATTGCGCTGCTCTTTGCCGTGAGTTTGATTGTGTTATCTCCTCTGCTGATCCAAGTTATTGCTCAGCTTTCAAATGCTTCTAGTGAAGTATTTGAGCAAGCAAAATTATATTTTCAAATTCGTGTATTTAGTGCGCCTGCAGCAATGTTAAATCTTGTGTTGCTGGGCTTTATGCTTGGGATGCATTACGGGCGAGGGCCATTCTATCTGGTGTTGTTCACAAACATAGTGAATATAGCCTTGGACATTTTATTTGTTGTCGGATTTGAGTGGGGAGTAGCAGGCGCAGCTTGGGCTTCACTGATTGCAGACTATTCGGCATTAGGCTTATCCTTGTTTTTGAGCGCATTGGTCGCAAAGCGTCACGGTATTGCGTTGAAATTCACTCTACCAAAGCGCGCACAGTGGCTCAGTTTACTCACCTTGAATCGTGATATTTTTATTCGTTCCTTGATTTTACAACTCTGCTTTAGTTTCATGACTTTCTATGGCGCAAGGCTTGGTGAGATAACGCTAGCGGCTAACGCCGTATTACTGAATTTTTTGATGTTAGTCAGCTTTGCGATGGACGGTATTGCTTATGCTGCGGAGGCAAAAGTCGGCAGAGCAAAAGGACAAGGCTCGTTGGGGCAATTGCAATTATGGGTAAAAGTAAGCCTGTTTTGGGGGGCTGCATTTGCGCTTTTATACAGCGCTATTTTTTATCTAGCTGGTGGCTGGATCATTAGCTTATTAACCAATATCGCCGAAGTGATAACATTGGCAGGTACTTACTTACCTTGGTTGGTGCTATTACCTTTGATTGCCATGAGTTGCTTTTTGTTTGACGGCATCTTTGTTGGGCTTACTCGTGCTAAAGAAATGCGAAACAGCATGTTAGTTTCTGCGGTATTCGGTTTCTTCTTGCCGTTTTTGATTGCCTTGCCACTCGGTAACCATGCGCTCTGGCTTGCGATGAGTTGTTTTATGGGGTTGCGTGGATTAACCTTGGCATATAAATATCATCAGCTCTCTCGAGAAGCTGCTTTACTCGAATAATGGGGTTGCGTTAAGCAAATGGGTCGTTATCTTTTAGAGTTTGGCGGCGTTTTTCTCTAGCTTCTATCACTTGAGAAAAGCGATTAGCAAAAATACCAATATAACCGTAAAAGGCACAGCACAAACCAGGAAGTAAAAGCACTAAACCTGCGATTTGAAAGCGATGATCTTGATAATAACCCAGCGCGATAAAAGCACCAGCGAGTAACACAATAACAAGGCCAAAAAGGAAAAATTTGAGGCTTCGCTTAGGGTGAGACCCTAAGCGATAAATGAGGGTTTTGCTCATTAATAGTAAGAGTGTTCGCCGCGAGCGTGCTCCGTGATGTCACGTACGCCGTTGATTTCTTCAAACTTAGCGATCATCTCTTTTTCGATGCCTTCTTTTAATGTGACATCAATCATTGAGCAGCCGTTACAACCACCGCCGAATTGAAGTACAGCAATACCATCTGCGGTAATTTCTACTAGGCTAACTTGACCACCGTGATTGGCCAGTTGTGGATTTACTTCTGTCACAAGCATGTGCTCTACGCGCTCAGCAAGGCTCGCATCATCACGTAATCGTTTAGCTTTGGCATTTGGTGCCTTAAGCGTCAACTGACTCCCCATTTTATCGGTAACGAAGTCGATATCGGCTTCTTCTAAAAATGGTGCGCTTTCTTCATCAACGATGGCTTCAAAACCATTAAACGGTAAGCGGATATCGCTTTGTTCAACGGCATCTGCTGGGCAATATGACACGCCACACTCAGCTTGAGAGGTGCCTGGATTAACCACGAAAACTCTAATATTAGTGCCTTCAGCCTGATCGGCTAATAGTTTCGCGAAATGGCTTTGGGCAGAATCTGAAATATGGATCATAATTCGCTCTATACTTGACTAAATTACTCGGTTAATACGTATCATACTCTCCTCGTCGTGTTGTCGCTAGTGTTCGGCGTAAAAATTTGGCAATCGGCGGTACGCTTGTTAGCTTGAAAAGTAATCGGAATTAAAGGACATTATCATGCGGTTAATAAGCTGTATTATCGTGCTGTTGAGCTTTAGCTTGCAGGCCAAGCCCATTGCCTATTATTTTGGCGATGAAGTAAAATTTGATCCCACAATAACTACGCCAAAACAAGCATTTGGATATGAAGTTGGGCAGTGGCATTTGCGCCACGATCAAATCGTTAATTATCTACATACCCTTGCAAGTGAGAGTCCAAGACTGAGTGTCGAAACAATAGGATTTAGCCATGAGCGACGTCCTTTGTTACTCCTAAAGGCGAGCTCGCCACAAAACCAACAAAACTTGGCACGTATTCAGCAAGATCATATTGCTTCATTGAGCAGTATCCAAAACCGTTCAGACCAGCCTGTTGTGATGTGGATGGGCTATAGCGTGCACGGTAATGAGTCTTCAGGAAGCAATGCTGCGGTACTCATGGCATATTATTTAGCAGCGGCGCAGGGCGAGTCTGTTACACAGCTCCTTGATAATGCGGTGATATTGTTAGATCCAGCTTTGAACCCTGATGGCTTATCACGTTTTGCTACATGGGCAAACGCCAATAAGAGCATGTCTCTATCAACCGATCCTGCACATCGTGAGCATAATGAGTCTTGGCCTTCTAGTCGCACTAACCATTATTGGTTTGACCTCAATCGTGATTGGTTACTACTACAACATCCTGAGTCAAAAGCACGGATCAAAGCGTTCCATCGTTGGAAACCTAACGTACTGACCGATTTTCATGAAATGGGACCAAATAGTACGTATTTTTTCCAACCAGGGATCCCATCAAGGACTCACCCAATTACCCCATTACAAAACGTAGCGCTAACCAACGAGATTGGTAAGTTTCATGCCAAAGCTCTTGATGCGCAAGGGAAGTTATATTTTACTCAAGAGAGTTTTGATGACTTTTATTATGGCAAAGGTTCTACGTACCCCGACGTAAATGGTGCGGTTGGCATTTTGTTCGAACAAGCGAGTAGTAGAGGGCATGCACAAGAAACTCAGTATGGTGTGTTGAGCTTTCCTGAAACGATTAAAAATCAGGTCACGACGAGCCTCTCGACATTCCAAGCCAGCACGACACATCGACGCGCTTTACTTGATTATCAGCAGCAATTTTATCAACAAGCGAATGAGCTTGCGAGTAAAGATGAAATCAACGGTTACGTTGTTGCTCGCGGCAAAGATAACTACCGTTTTCAAGCGTTTGTGGATTTATTGAAGCAGCATCAGATTGAGGTGAAATACCTCTCAAAAGCCAAAGAGGTTGATAACACCGAATATCAGCAAGGGGATTTATACATTCCATTAGCCCAGCCGCAATATCGCTTGATAAAAGCACTATTTAGCACACAGACACATTTTAAGGACAACACGTTCTATGATGTTTCAGGTTGGACGATGCCGTATGCTTATGATTTAGATTTTGCCGCAGTAAAAAGTGGCTGGGGTTTAAAGCTTCAAGGTGAATCGAGCACTGACTCAAATCTATTGGCTCCCGTTGCAGGAAGTTATGCCTACACCATAGAGTGGCATCATTACCTGGCGCCACAATTAGCAAATCGCCTCTTACAGGCTGGAGTGAAAGTAGCAGCTGCAATGTCACCATTTTCAGCATCAACCACCTCAGGCTCTCATGACTTTCAGGCCGGGACACTGGTGATAGCAAGTGGTATTCAGCAGCAAGCGGACTGGTTTACTCAGCTTGAAACAATCGCCAGAGAGCTTTCACTTCCAGTATATAGTGTGACTACAGGTATGACCCAAAGTGGCGTCGATTTTGGGTCAAGACAGATGCTACAGCTGCAAAAGCCAGAAGTCCTCATCATAGGTGGTGCGGGTGTAAGTCAATATGAAGCGGGTGAGCTTTGGTATCATTTGGATAGGCATTTAAAACTTGCCCCATCGATTGTGGAAAAGCAGCATATCGAGAAACTCGATCTTACACGCTATACCCACATTTTATTGGCTGATGGTAAATATGGAGATTTAAGTGACAAGAGCAAAGCTAAGCTCTTGAGTTGGGTTGCTAAAGGCGGTGTGATTTGGGGGCAAAAGCGTGGTGCGCAGTGGCTAATCGAACAGCAGCTACTAGACGCTGAAATGGTTTCAAGCAAAGAAATGCGAGCCCAGTTTGACAGCAAAAATCTTACCTTTGCAGATCAAGATAGCCTTTCGGCAAAACAGCGGATTGCCGGCGCAATTTTTGATGCGCGTTTGGATTTAAGCCATCCTCTGTCTTTTGGCTTTGAGAACCGGGAATTACCTGTCTTTAAAAATAGTACTTGGGTGATGCATCGTAATAATAAGCCATTTATCGAGTCGTTGACGTACACGAAAAAGCCTTTATTGGCAGGGTATGCTGATAATATTAACGTTGAACAGATCGCAGGTTCTTCTGTCTTGATTGCGTCAAAGTCTGGACGTGGGGTGGCTGTAGGAATGACTGACAACCCGGTATTTCGTGGCTTTTGGTTCGGTTCTAGCCGACTGCTAAATAACGCGTTGTTCTTTGCACACGGCATATAAGCTCCAGAACATTTAGCAAGTTGATTGGTATCTGTTCTAGCTATATCAATCAAATAATACGCTTTTAAGCGTCGAATGGTGTGAGGCTGATAGCCATCGCCCACACCATTTTCGCCCCGTTTTGTTTACACACTTTTGCCGCTGCATTTATGGTCGCGCCCGTTGTGATCACATCTTCAAGTAATACGATATTTTTCCCCTCAACAGATTGGTTGAGCGCAAAGGCATTGTTTAAATTACGTTTTCGTTTAGCCTTGGTCAGCTCAGATTGCGGCTTGGTGTGCTTTGTTCTTTTGAGTACTGTCTGGGTGAGTGGTAGCCCTTGCCAAATTTGCTCAACTTGATTGTAACCTCGTCGGATTAACCGTCTTCGGTGTAGTGGCATACAACAAACAAGGTCTACGGGGAAAGCATCCTCTTCACTGAAGCGCTGCCATAGTGTTTGAGCCAGCAGGTTCAAGGCACATTGATAGGCTTTGCTGTGGTTAAACTTTACTCCTTGCAACCATGTGTTTATAGGCGTGCGGTACCAACTCGCTACGGTTAACCCATCGCAGTCTTCAAGGCTAACCATGCGTTGAATATTGGGGTAATTAAGTAGATTAATCTCTTGATCCATAAAGTCTAAGCAGGCGTGTAAGCAGTGTGGACAAAGCAAGGCTTCTGTTGTGCGTTGTTCACAGCATACACAAGGCTGACACCACTTTTTAGGTAATAACCGATTAAGTTGGATCATTGCTTTCCATCCCGGGTTAGCTATCATGGCGTCAAGTTTGGTATAGAGAACAGATAAATGCAAAATGAAGTTGTGCTGCTCCATGGTTGGGGGATGAACAAAGCGGTGTGGCAGTTATGCGAGGAAGCTTTAGCACTTACAACAGTAATTAAAGCGGTCAATCTTCCTGGATTTGGTGGCACACCAAGCGCCGAGGGCGATTATTCTCTTGAGCGTAACGCTTTACTTATTGCTGAGCAGCTGATGCCACAAAGCGTGTTGATAGGCTGGTCTTTGGGGGGCTTATTTGCACTGTATTTAGCTGCTCATTTTCCAGACAAAGTTAGCAAGGTTATTTTGGTAGCTTCAACGCCATTTTTTTGTGAGCAAGCTGATTGGCCCGGAATAGCCTCTAAGGTGCTAAACAACTTTGAGACTCAACTGCAAACCAATAGCGCAAAAACGATAGAAAGGTTTTTAGCTATTCAAGCGATGGGCAGTGAACATGCCAGAGAAGACATAAAACAACTCAAAGCGCTACTAGGCACACTGCCGGAAGCGGAGGCGAAAGCACTAGCTGGTGGACTGGAGATATTGAAATTGCAGGACTTACGTGATGAATTTTCACGGCTGCAACTCCCCACAATAGGCATATTCGGCCGTTTAGACTCTCTTGTGCCACAAGCGGCTGTAGAGAAAATGCAGGTACTCAATCCAAATTTTAAGGCTCATACGCTTGCAAAAGCCTCTCATGCGCCTTTTATCTCTCATAAAGAAGCCTTTTTATCACTCCTTAAATCAATTATTTAGATATTTGGAATAATAAAGCGGCAAAAAATTGCCGCTTTTACTTTTCTTTGTTGATATTTTGCGCAATAATTAGTCAGTAAGAAAAGGTTTATCTAGGTGCGAATATGCCAATAGGTGATGTGTTAAATAATGGAATCGACGGTTATAACCGCGCAGCTCAGGGGATTGCCCAAGCAAGTGCTGATATTAACCGCGCTGCCATCGATCAACAAAGCGATTCTGAACGTGCATCTGGGCGGCAGTTGCAGGGTGCCAGTGCCGGTGAAGCTGTGACAGCTCCTGTGAGCGAAACCCCAAGCTTGACCGAATCAGTGGTAGCCTTAAAAGTTGAAGAGTTTAACGCGAAAGCCAATGTGCAAACTATTCGCACTGCAGATGAAGTGCTAGGTACGTTGATTGATATTAAAGTGTAATGAACATAGTAACGCCACCACCGGCGATGAATTTAAACACTGCCAACGTGTACACCGAAACGGTTGTACGCGATAACCAGCTGCGTGAAGCGATCCCAAAACCTGCACCAACTAATCCCTCATTTACCGAAAACCGCAACCTTTCCGATTCTGAAAAAGGCCGCTCTTCTAACGTAGACGATGCAAAAGTTTACGGTTCTGATGGTAAAACAGAGCAAAGCAAAACCATTCAAGGCAAAGAGCAAGGTGAAAAAGGCGAAGGCCAAGAAAAAGAAAAGAATGAACAAGAGCAGCAACAAACAGAGCAAGATGAGCAGGTCGTTCAAGAATTAAAATCTCGAGATAGAGAAGTAAGATTACATGAGCAGGCTCATGCCAGAGTAGGCGGGCAATATGCCGGATCACCGAGTTATGAATATCAGCGCGGTCCTGATGGTAATAACTACGCTATTGGCGGTGAGGTGATGATCGACGTTGCGCCGCTTGAAGGTGATCCGCAGGGCACGATTGAAAAAATGCAAACGGTGAGAGCGGCAGCGTTAGCACCAGCAGAACCATCTGGCGCTGACAGAGCCATCGCAGCAGATGCGACTCAAAAACTCTCGGCGGCGCAGGCTGAGTTGGCAAAAGCTTCTATCAGTGGTGAAGAGCAAAGTGATAGCAAGCGGGTGCAAAACATCCAAACTCGCCGCTTGAGTGGTGAACAGGCAAAGGCAAAGGCAGAGAGTGAAGAAGAGCAAGCCAAGCTGAAGCAGGATGCAGATCCTTACGCTGTTGCGATGCCAATTGAAGCTGACCCTGAAATCCAAGCAAGATCGCTCAGGATCTCAAACTTTTATCAACATGTAGCGATGCCTAACCAACCCGCATCGCTATCAGTGCAAATTTAACCGTAGGTATTGGCCTTCTCCTCCGCGGGTCATTGCAGTGAAAACGAGTTAAAACCCCCGACAAACGAAAAGCGCGACCAAGGCCGCGCTTTTCTTTGTTAATTGCACTTTTGAACCTGAACTCGGGATAACAACTTGTTCTCTAGCAGCTGTTATCCCTTACTACTGCGTTAAATTTGCCTTGTATTAAGAAATAACTCCTGGCTAGAGCGATATAACGCTTTTGAACTTAGTGAGTTTAGTGGATGAACTTACTTCTTATCCCAAGTTCAGGTTATTGAGATTACTTCTTCAGCTTTGCGAAGGCTTCAGCAAACGCATTGCCCATCGCGGCGTTGCCTGCATCTCGTGACTTTGGCTTAGAAGACTTAGGCGCAGGTTTTCCTTTGTGCGGCTTAGCGTTCTGTTTTTGCGCTGGAGCTTGAGATATTTCATCGTTTAAGCGCATGGTAAAGCTAATGCGTTTACGAGGCACATCAACCTCAATCACTTTGACCTTAACGATATCTCCCGCTTTAACGACTTCACGCGGATCGGAAATAAACTTATCCGTGAGTGCTGAAATGTGAACAAGTCCATCTTGATGTACACCTACATCCACAAAAGCCCCAAAATTGGCAACATTAGAGACCACACCTTCTAAAATCATACCGACTTTAAGATCTGTGATTGTTTCAACACCAGCTTTAAACTGCGCCGTTTTAAATTCTGGGCGAGGATCTCGGCCTGGCTTATCTAACTCTTTGATAATATCAGTGACCGTTGGTACCCCAAACTTATCATCTACATAGTCGTTTGCCACAAGGCCATTCAAGACTTCGCGATTACCGATAAGGGTATTCACTTCTAGATTTTGCTTTTTACAAATCGCTTTGACAACAGGGTAAGCTTCTGGGTGCACTGCCGATGCATCCAGTGGATCGTCGCCATTGGCGATACGTAAGAAACCAGCTGCTTGTTCAAATGCTTTAGGTCCTAATCGCTCAACTTTTTTAAGCGCTTTGCGATCCGTGAAAGAGCCATTTTCGTCGCGGTATTTTACGATGTTGCTAGCTAATGTTTTATTCAAACCCGAGACGCGCGTTAATAATGGTATCGATGCCGTGTTCACATCGACACCTACTGAGTTTACGCAGTCTTCGACCACAGCAGTTAGCGTTTGCCCTAACTGGCTTTGAGAAACATCATGCTGATATTGGCCAACACCGATTGATTTTGGTTCGATTTTCACAAGCTCTGCTAACGGATCTTGTAATCTTCTTGCGATAGAAACTGCACCACGTAGAGATACATCAAGATCTGGAAATTCGTTTGCGGCAAATTCAGAGGCTGAGTACACCGATGCGCCAGCTTCACTCACCATGATTTTGTTGAGCTTTAATTCGGTAGCGCTTTTTAGCAGTTCTGCGGCCAGTTTGTCGGTTTCGCGAGACGCAGTCCCGTTACCGATAGCAATAAGCTCAACTTTGTATTGGCGGCACATTTGCTCTAGTGTCTTCAGCGACTTATCCCACTGGTTTTGAGGGGCATGAGGGTGGATAGTACTGGTTGCAATCAGTTTACCTGTGGCATCGACAATGGCGACTTTACACCCAGTACGTAATCCCGGATCAATACCCATTGTCACTTTTGCACCAGCAGGTGCAGCCATCAGCAGATCTTTTAGGTTTTTCGCGAAAACTTCGATAGCGTCTAGCTCTGACTTTTCACGCATTGACCCTAAGAATTCGTTTTCCAAGTGCAGGGCGATTTTAATCTTCCATGCCCACTGGACCACACCCATCAACCAATCACTGGCAGCTTTACCAGAGACCGCGAGGTTATAATGATCAGCAATGATCTGTGCACAAAATTGAGCAGGGTCCTCTGCGCTTGGTTCCGGGTTGATAGATAACTGCAAAAAGCCTTCGTTACGTGCTCTTAGCATCGCCAGCGCGCGGTGCGATGGAATTTTATTTAGCAGCTCATTATGTTCAAAGTAGTCACGGTATTTGCTTCCTGCTTCTTCTTTACCCGCAATGACTCTTGCTTCGATTTGCGCGTTGTCTTTAAGGTGCGCACGGAGTTTAGCAAGTAGCTTTGCGTCTTCTGCAAAACGCTCCATGAGAATAAACTTAGCGCCATCTAAAGCAGCTTTGGTGTCTGCAACGCCTTTGCTCTCATCAATGAAAGGAGTCGCTTGTTGTTCTGGGTCTAACGTTGGATCTGCAAATAAAGCGTCCGCTAGGGGTTCCAAACCTGCTTCTATCGCGATTTGGCCTTTTGTTCTGCGCTTTGGTTTGTATGGGAGATATAAATCTTCGAGTACGGTTTTGCTGTCAGCGGCTTGTATTTCTGCATTTAACTCGGCAGTGAGTTTACCCTGTTCATCGATGGTTTTTAAAATAAACTCGCGACGTTCATCAAGCTCTCGTAAGTAACCTAACCTTTGCTCAAGCAAACGCAGTTGAGTGTCATCTAAGCCACCCGTTACCTCTTTACGGTAACGTGCAATAAATGGAACGGTTGCCCCTTCGTCTAGCAAACTAATAGCAGCATTAACTTGCTGTTCTCTGGCGTTAAGCTCCGTTGCTAAACGTTGTGTGATATTGCTCATGCAAAATCCTTATACTCTTCTTAATCGGTCTGTGTTGCCTAGACAATACTCATCTCGGGCAAACAAAATTTAGCTCAATGTTATCATTGTTCGGTGTTTCTGCGATATTCGATTTGGTTGATATACCAAAGTCTTCGGCCATGCGGTGTGGTGACCGTAATTTCATCATCGACTTGTTTGCTTAGTAAAGCCCTAGCCATTGGCGCATCGATGGAGATGTAGTCATTGCGTTCGTATATTTCATCAGGTCCAACAATTCGAAATGCACGAACCTCGCCTTCTTCGCTTTCCACTTCTACCCAAGCGCCAAAAAATACTTTACCTTCTTGTTCGGGACTATATTCCACGACTTTTAGTTCGGGCATACGCTTTCGTAAAAAGCGTACCCGTCTATCTATTTGCCTTAATAAACGTTTATTGAAGGTGTAGTCGGCATTTTCGGAGCGATCGCCTAAACTCGCTGCCCAATTCACAATTTTGGTGATCTCTGGGCGCTTTTCAAACCACAGGTGGTCATGTTCTTGCTGCAGTTGGCGGTATCCTTCGGGCGTGATCAAATTCGTTTTCATGTTTCTCAGGTATTTTGGGTTAAACCCTTGTAATGTTCGGTAACAATCTAGTATCAATGTATGGTGTCGAAAAGCACCAAATTCAATTATATTTAAGCATAATAATATCATGGTCCATTATCGCCATGAGCGTTAAATGAACAGGATGATGATTTGTGCACGAAATGTCGCAGATCAGCAAGCTTTAGTAAATTAATAAATAGAAGAAATATAAATGGGAAATGAAACCACCAAAGTGCTCGTAGTTGACGACGATATGCGTTTGCGCAGTCTTTTAGAGCGTTATCTCGTAGAGCAGGGATTTATCGTCCGCAGCGCAGCCAATTCTGAACAAATGGATAGACTACTTGAACGCGAAAACTTTCACTTGATGGTGTTAGACTTGATGCTTCCTGGAGAAGATGGCCTTTCCATCTGTCGTCGTTTAAGACAAAAAGAGAATGAGATCCCAATTGTCATGTTGACGGCGAAAGGTGACGAAGTTGACCGTATTATTGGTCTTGAGCTTGGCGCGGATGATTACATTCCAAAACCTTTCAACCCAAGAGAACTGTTGGCGCGAATAAAAGCCATTCTTCGTCGTCGTGCCAAAGAAGTACCAGGTGCGCCTGCGGCAGAAGAAAATGAAGTGAGCTTTGGTAACTTTACCCTTAATTTAGCGACGCGAGAGATGCAACATGGGGAAGCGACAATTTCACTTACCTCAGGTGAGTTTGCGGTACTTAAAGCACTGGTGAGTCACCCTCGAGAGCCGCTTAGTCGAGATAAGTTAATGAACCTTGCTAGAGGGCGTGATTATAGCGCACTTGAGCGTAGCATTGACGTTCAGGTTTCGCGCTTACGTCGTATGATTGAAGATGATGCCTCTAATCCTCGCTATATACAAACGGTGTGGGGTCTTGGGTACGTATTTGTGCCTGACGGCGTGAAGTAGCCAGCATGTTACCTCGCAGTGCATTCGGGCAAACCGTCTTCTTTGTCGGCGCGTTACTATTGATAAATCAAGTCGTGTCTTACATTACCGTTACCTTATACGTCTTCAAACCAACTTTTGAACAAGTGAACCTGATGCTTGCTAAGCAGGTTAAAACGGTTTTCATTGATTGGGAGAATGGTGTTGAAGTTGATAACAGTGTATCTCGCAAATTCTTCGAGATAACGGGTATTGAGGTGATGACACAAAGAGAGGCCTATGTAAATGGGCTGGGGCAGGCCAAAGAATATACATTGCTGTCTCGTAGTATGTCGGAGCAACTTAATGGTTCCGCGCGAGTCAGGATAAGCCAAGGAGATCCGGTTGTTTATTGGGTCGAAGCACCGCAAGCGCCTGGGTATTGGGTGAGAGTACCGCTTAGCGGACTCAGTGAAACAAAAATGGAGTTTCTAGTTTTTTACCTCTCCAGTATTGGTTTCTTAAGTGTGTTAGGGGGGTGGCTTTTTGCTAGGCACCTAAACAAACCGCTAAAATCGCTACAAATTGCAGCTAGTCGAGTAGGCGTCGGAGATTTTTCAACACGTCTTGTCGAAGAAGGGTCTACAGAAGTTATTGAAGTGACTCGGGCATTTAATAAGATGTCTAAGGGGATCGCAGACCTAGAAAGTGATAGACGGCTGTTAATGGCTGGTGTGTCACACGATTTACGTACGCCCTTAACCCGAATTCGTCTAGCAACTGAAATGATGTCGGATGAAGAAGACTACCTGCGCGAGGGAATAATCGATGATATTGAAGATATGAATGCGATTATCGACCAATTCATTGAATATCTCCGTCATCACAACGGTGCAGAAATGTCGGCAGATGACGTTAACACGGTTATTGAAGAAGTCGTTCATGCAGAGCAGCAGCATCAGCGACCAATTCACTTGCAAGCAGAGGAATACTTACCTGCGGTGATGATGAATGCTGTTGCGTTAAAGCGGGTGTTCACTAACATGATTGAAAATGCGATCCGTTACTCTGAACAAGATATTGAGGTGACGACAGAGTACAGCCCCAAGCACCGTGCTGTTATCGTAAAAGTAATGGACAGAGGGCCAGGTATTCCTGAGTCAGAGTTAGAGTCTGTATTCGAGCCATTTAAACAGGGAGATCAGGCTAGAGGGAGTGAGGGAAGTGGCTTAGGGCTTGCCATTATCAAACGTATCGTGACCACACACGGCGGTAAAGTAAGACTACGAAATCGAGATGGTGGTGGTCTGATCGCGGAGGTTTCTTTGCCTGCTTATCGGGGAAAGCTTGAGGAAGCATGATTTTCAAAAGAGTAGGCGAGCAAGTTGAGCACAATAAAGCATAGGGATTTAAGCTATCAAAAGGGAATATTAGATACACCGTATTTAAACCAATTGAAGCGAGTGATAGCGACAAGCTTTTCCAATGTAGAGGTAGAGCATTACTTTGCACTGTACTTTGAAAAAGGTGAAAGTACAAAGCGCAGACTTCGGTTGTTTTTATCAGGCGGTGACATTGTCGGCTATTGCTTATTAACCTTTGATGATAGCAACAAGGATGTATGCATTGTTGGCGCTTCAGCTGCATTTTTACCTGACTTTAGAGGGAAAAACAGTACTTTTAAGTTTTCGCTTATCGAGGTATTAAAACGTTATATACGTAACCCACGCAGAAAACTTTTATATGCAGATACTATGCTCAGCCCCGCTATGTTCAGGGCCATGGCAAAAAATATCGCCGAAGTTTATCCGAATAGCTTGTCTCAAAATAGCGCGATAGCAACGCTCTATGACACCATTAACCCGAGTGGCTTGGTAAGTCCCTATAATGGTCTAAGATGTTTGAAGGTTGTAGGGCGCAAAACCAATTACAGCGAGGCTGAAATCGCACGCTTTAGAGAAAGCAGAAAAACTGAGATTGCACTTTACTGCAGTGTTAATCCTGAATTTGATAAGGGAATTGCGCTTGTGACTATCATTCCAATCACGATGAAACAATTTGTATTAACCTTTAAAAAGTTGGTGCTAAATAAGCTTTGGAGTACGTCGTAATAGGGCGAATTTTCGCCCTATTAAAGGACTTGGTTATCGCGTTATTAGCAGATATCTACTGAACGACAAAGTCCCATTGACTCACAAATCGCAGGGTGAGTATCACAAATTTGCCAACTGCCACAATCAACTCTAGAGCCAAAAGTCGCGCCCGCGGCAGCAATTTTTCTAGTTGCCTGATTGTTTAGATCTTTCGCTTGCAGCGATTTTAGTTGTTTCTTCTTTAATTGTAATTTCATGGTTTTCCTTATACATGCTGTTTAAATAATCAGCAATATATAAGCATGTATGTACCTAAATGTTAATACCAAGTTTGTTGAAAGATATTCATGTGTAAAAGGGGCACAAAAAAACGCCCAAACAAGGGGCGCTTTTGATAAAGGAATCTTTCTTAGGTTTAGCCGCGAGGACCTGCTGCTTTGATTGCTTCAGAAACATCGTATTTAGCGAAGTTTTCTTTGAAATCAGCTGCAAGTTTAGCTGCATATTCAGCATATTTAGCTTGATCTTGCCATGTATTTACCGGATTAAGTAGCTTGCTATCAACACCTTCCACTGCCACTGGTACATCTAAATTTAATGCCTCAATATGCTGTGTCTCAACGCCCTCTAATGTATCGTTTACGATTGCATCAATCACGGCGCGAGTTGTTGGAATGTCAAAACGTTTACCAATGCCATAAGGGCCACCAGTCCAACCTGTGTTTACTAGGTAAACTTTAGCGCCAAACTCACGCACGCGTTTCATTAGTAGCTCAGCGTACACGCCTGCTGGACGCGGGAAGAAAGGAGCACCAAAACAGGTTGAGAAAGTTGATTCGATATCAGAGGTTGAACCAATCTCAGTTGAGCCTACTTTCGCTGTGTAGCCACTAAGGAAGTGATAAGCCGCAGCTTCTTCGCTTAGGATTGAAACTGGAGGTAATACGCCACTCACGTCACAAGTTAAGAATACAACTGCACGAGGCTCGCCTGCGCGGTTTTCTAGTTTACGCTTTTCAACATGCTCAAGTGGGTAAGCTGCACGCGTATTTTGCGTTAAGCTTGAATCGGTATAATCAGGAGTACGCGTTTCATCTAGCACGACGTTTTCTAAAATAGTACCAAAACGGATTGCATCCCAAATAACAGGTTCGTTCTTTTGTGACAGGTCGATACATTTCGCATAACAACCACCTTCAATGTTGAATACGCTACCAGGCGCCCAACCGTGCTCATCATCACCGATAAGAAAACGCTTAGGATCCGCAGAAAGAGTGGTTTTACCTGTTCCTGATAGACCAAAGAATAACGTTGTATCACCAGCTTCACCTACGTTTGCACTACAGTGCATAGGTAGCACACCTTTTGCTGGTAGTAAGAAGTTTTGTACAGAGAACATCGACTTCTTCATTTCACCGGCGTAATGCATACCTGCGATTAGCACTTTGCGCTGTGCAAAGTTGATGATAACGGTACCATCGCTGTTTGTGCCATCACGCTCAGGATCACAAACAAAAGAAGGAACGTTCATCACCTGCCATTCAGGTAAATCAGTTTTGTTATAAGAATTAGGTTCGATAAACATGTTTTTAGCGAAAATGTGATGCCAAGCAGTTTCAGTCGTTACAACGACTGGTAAATAGTGCTCTGGATCCGCACCGACTTCTAAGTGAGAGACGAAGTGGTCATTTTCAAGAACGTGCGCTTCTACGCGAGCCCATAAAGCATCAAACTTAGCACCTTCGAATGGGCGGTTTACGTTACCCCATTGGATGTCATTTTCTGTGCTTGATTCTTTTACGATGAAACGGTCGTTTGGTGAACGTCCAGTACGACGACCAGTTTTTGCAACAAAAGCTCCATTTGCGGCTAAAGTGCCCTCGCCACGACGGATAGCGTGTTCGACAAGTTCAGCTGCGGTTAAATCGACAAAACGAGTAGCGCTTGAAGTCATGTTTATACCTAAAAAGTGAGAGTTGAACGGGATAGCTCTGGGGTACTCTTGCCCTTAGCTAAATTTATAGTAACAGATGAAATTGAGATATTCGAGCCTTTAGAGTGCTTAAAATTACATAAAAACGTCAAAAAACTTGAATAATTTCAATGATACCGGTGTCATAGCTTTTGTATGTTTTATGACACCGGTATCACCCAATAGCCATAAAAAAACCGCCAAAAATGGCGGTTTCATTTTGTAATTAAGGGCTAAAGCGCAACTTAATTAAATAACGATTTAATATCTTGCTCGTTAAAAACGTAGTTTTTCAAGCAGTAATGACAGCTAATATTGACTTCGCCGTGTTTTTGCAAGTCTTCCATCAAGGCTTCTAGTCCGACATTGGCCAGCGCATTCTCGGTTTTTTCACGGCTACATCCACATACAAACGAGATAGCCTGTGGTTCAAAAAGTTGAGGATTGTCTTCGTGATACAGTCTTGTTAGTACGGTATTAGCGTCTAAATCTAGTAGCTCGTCATCTTTAATCGTGTCGCTTAGTGCTTCAAGATGTTGGAAATCGGCAACAGACTTTTCTTTATTGACCGGTAGTACTTGTAAAAACAGACCTGCCGCTTTCACTTTATCGCCAACTAGGCTTGTTGCGAACCATAAACGGGTTTTCAATTGCTCAGATTGCTCGAAGTACTCTTCTAAACATTCGGCAAGTGATGCTTTAGAAAGCGGAACTATGCCTTGATAGCGTTCGCCTTTTGTCGGCGTAATGGTGATAACCATATACCCTTTGCCCATGAGCTCAGGTACAGATGATCCTGAAACTTCAGATTGCAGCCTTGCCACGCCGCGCATCTGTTGTTTGTGATTACCATTGATCACCGCATATTTTACTGGACCATCACCTTGAAGCTGAACCGCAATGTCACCTTCAAATTTTAACGTAGCGGTAAGCAAACTCGTAGCAACCAATAACTCGCCTAATAGCTGTTGCACAGGCTCTGGGTAGTTGTGACCGCTAATGATGTCAGTAAAAGTCTGTTCTATTTGTACAAGCTCACCACGTACGTCTAACTTGTCGAAAATATAACGATGAAGTAAATCAGTCTGCATCAATGAAAATCCTAGTTTGATTTCAATTTAAGTAATTCACGGCGTTGTTTCTTGTCCGGCTTAGTGGCAGGACGAGGCGCAAACAAACTATTGTTTTGGCGCGCCAACGCGTTTTGCGTTCGTTTTTCAATACTTGCTTCAGACTCTTCATAAAGAGTTTGAGCAATTGGAGCCGCTTGTCGCTTTTCCATGATTTTGAGTATGGTTACTTCTTTCTCTTCATATCCTTGGGCTAATTTCACTACCGCGCCGACTTCAACCGTTTTACTTGGTTTACAGCGTTGACCGTTGTAATGTACTTTGCCACCTTGGACCATATCGCGAGCAAGCGCTCGTGTTTTGTAAAAGCGAGCTGCCCATAACCACTTATCAATACGAACTTTCTGTTCAGATTGGTTGTTTTCCTGTTGGAGTTTTGTCACAATTCGTTAACTATTTGCTAGTGTGAAATTTAACCTAACAAATTTAGCATATTTCGTTATGCAAACAAAGTAGATGACAGGCACTAAACTTGTGAGTTAATCGCACTTTACCTAAAAAATGAACTAATATGTGTGTCTATGTTCCAAGGTTAAGTTTAGATTCAGTTAATTGGCCTACGGTGTACCTATTTAATTAAAAGTTTAACAAATGCACGCTTGTTGAAAAAATTTCGAGGCGGTACACTGGGGCGTTCAAGAGAATAAGAAAAGTATTATATGGAATTACAGTTACAACAGCTTCAGAAGTTTTGGCTTGGTTTGCCTCATGCAAAATTGAGTCGTATCATTGTTGTCCTGTCGGTTGTTTACGTTGCGTTTCTCTTTTCGCAATTATTTTGGTTGTTATGGCCTGTGCCACAAACTCAACCCTTGCTCCCTGCATCACAACTGTATAGTCAATCAAGTAGCGGTATCACAAGCCAAGGAATTGTCGCTCAAAATTTGTTTGGTGAAGCAAATGCTAAGCCTGATACCAAACCACAGCCCGTGGTTTCTGATGCACCGGAAACAACGCTTAACGTTAGGCTAACTGGCATCGTGGCTGTTAGCCAAGATGATGGTGCAGGCCTTGCTATTATTGAATCTCAGGGGCGGCAAGAGACCTATTCTGTTGACGCGCCAATCACAGGCACTCGCGCAAAGCTTGCTCGGGTATTACCTGATCGTGTGATTTTAGATGTTAGTGGGCGTTTTGAAACGCTGATGTTAGATGGCATAGAGTTTAGTCGCACTGTGGCGATGCCAACTAAGCCAAAGAAAATCGTCAACAGCACAACTTCACCTACCCCACCTCGAAATGAATTAGCTAATCGTCGCCAGGAATTGCTCAGCGATCCAGGTAAATTATTTGATTATATTAAGATTGCTCCGGAACAGCGTAACGGCGAAGTTATTGGCTATCGCCTCTCACCTGGAAAGGATCCTGAATTGTTCGAACAGGTGGGGCTTAAAGCGAATGATTTAGCGATCGCAATTAATGGGTTTCAGCTCACGGATATGAAACAGGCTATGTCAGCTATAAATGAACTTAGAACGAGCACAGATGCAAACATCACGATCGAGCGAGATGGTCAGGTGATGGATGTGCAGTTTAGCCTGTAAAGTTACTAATTTTGGAGTTTTAGAATAATGGGTAAAAAGCTACACCTCACAAAAACCAAAAAAGGGTTAGCTAAGTATGCAACGCTCTTGATTGCTGCTGGTATTTCACTTTCTGTTTCTGCGGTTGAATATGCCGCGAACTTCAAAGGTACCGATATTAATGAATTCATTAACATCGTTAGTGATAAGCTGAATAAAACTATCATCATAGACCCTAACGTGCGCGGAAATATCAATGTTCGCAGTTATGAGCTGATGGATGAAAAACTGTATTATCAGTTCTTTTTAAACGTGCTTGAAGTATATGGTTATTCAGTTATTGAAATGGATAGCGGTGTGCTTAAGGTAGTTCGTAGTTCTGATGGTAAAAAGTCGAACGTGCCTTTGGTATCTGGTGAAGAGCTAGGGAATGGTGACGTAATGGTAACACGCGTTGTTCGCGTGAAGAACGTTAGTGTGCAAGAGCTTGGTCCACTTATTCGTCAATTCAGTGACCAAAAAGATGGTGGTCACGTAACCAATCTAAATTCAGCAAACGTGATGATGCTAACCGGCCATGCGTCCTCGGTGAATCGCCTTGTTGATATTATCAAAACGGTTGACCAAGCGGGCGATAAGCGTGTTGATATCGTTAAGCTGAAGCATGCTACTGCTGAAGATGTTGTTAAAGTCGTTGAAAAGATTTTCCAAGACTCAGGGAAAGGCGGTGTACCAGACTTCCTTATCCCGAAAATTGTGTCAGATACCCGTACCAACAGCGTCATTGTTAGTGGCGAGTCACAGGCACGTAGCCGCGCGGCTGAACTCATCAAGCGTTTAGATGATGAATTACAATCTCAAGGCAATACTCAGGTTTTCTATCTGAATTACGCAAAAGCGGAAGACTTGGTTAAGGTTCTTCAAGGCGTGAGTAAATCAATTGAAGAGGAACAAGCTGCAGGTCAGCAAGCAAGAACTCGTAGTAGTAGTAAAAATGAAACCAGTATTGAGGCGCACGAAGACTCAAATTCGCTAGTGATTACCGCGCAGCCAGATACAATGCGCTCATTAACTCAGGTGATTAAAAAGTTAGATATTCGTCGAGCTCAAGTACTGGTTGAAGCGATCGTTGTTGAGGTTTCTGAAGCCGATGGTATTAACCTTGGCTTACAATGGATCTCTGAAAAAGGCGGTATGCTGCAGTTTAATGATGGCAACACTGTTCCGATCGGTTCACTAGCTGTTGCTGCTGAACAAGCACGTGATAGAGAGATTAAAGGAACTATCGTTGGAACAGACGATAATGATGTATCTAATACCACCACTACTGAGCGCGGAGATTATAGCGGTTTGGCAGGCCTGCTGAAAAATATCAATGGTCTGGCGGCTGGTATTGTGAAGAATGATTGGGGTGCAATCATTCAAGCGGTAACCACGGATACCAACTCAAATATTCTAGCTACACCGTCTGTTACTACTATGGATAACGAAGAAGCCTCCATGATCGTAGGTGAGGAAGTACCGATCGTGACTGGTTCTACTGCAAACGACAATAACTCAAACCCATTCCAAACGGTAGACCGCCAAGAAGTGGGTATCAAATTAAAAGTAACCCCTCAGATTAACGATGGTACAGCGGTTCAACTGACGATAGAACAAGAAGTATCAAGCGTGAAAGGTGCGACGTCGGTGGATATTCGAGTGGCTAAACGTGCTATCAATACCACGGTTATCGCTGATGATGGCGGCATGGTTATCTTAGGTGGTTTGATTGACGAAACCGTTCAAGAAAGTGTTTCTAAAGTACCACTATTAGGTGATATTCCAGTGTTAGGTCACCTATTTAGATCAACAGGGACTAAGAAGGAAAAGCGTAACTTACTCGTCTTTATCCGTCCGACTATTGTACGTGATAGCCGCAGTATGAACGAGATTAGCCATTCAAAATATAACTTTATCCGTGGTGAGCAGCATAAACAAAGAGAAGATGGTGTCGAGTTAATGCCATTTGAAGATACGCCAATCCTTCCTAAGTGGGACGACAAGCTTACTTTGCCACCGACGTATGAAGAGTTCTTGAAAGAACAAAACAGAAAAGAGCGTGAAAATGATTGATGAAAAAGTCACGCCAGATTTAGGAGCTGAAGCTGAAGAGATGGCAGCGCAGCTACAAAGCGCTGAGCCAATACTAGGCGAAGTGGCTGAAATGCCTGTCGTACCGACGATTTCATTGCGTTTACCATTTTCGTTTGCACGTCGAAAAGGGGTGTTACTCAGCCCAGATGGCGATCAGGCTAAGCTTTTTCACAAAGGCACGCTTGATCTTGATACGCTGATGGAAGTACGCCGCGTTGCAGGCAAAACATTACATCTCGAAGCGTTAGATGAAGACCGCTTTGAGCATATGCTTGAAGCGTCTTATCAAAGAGACAGCTCTGAAACACAACAGATGATGGAAGACATCGGCAACGAGATGGACTTGTTCTCGCTTGCTGAAGAATTGCCACAAACTGAAGATCTGCTTGCTGCGGATGATGATGCGCCTATTATCAAGCTCATTAACGCCATGTTGAGTGAAGCGATAAAAGAAGGTGCGTCGGATATTCATATCGAAACCTTTGAGCAAGAACTGGTTATTCGCTTTAGGGTTGATGGCGTACTGAAAGAAGTATTGAAGCCAAATCGTAAGTTGTCTTCATTATTAGTGTCTCGTATCAAAGTAATGGCTAAGCTCGATATCGCAGAAAAACGAGTGCCGCAAGATGGCCGTATTAGTCTGCGGATTGCAGGGCGAGCCGTGGATGTGCGTGTATCAACGATGCCATCAAGCTTTGGTGAGCGAGTGGTGCTGCGTCTACTAGACAAAAATAATGCGCGATTAGATCTCGAGGATTTGGGCATGACCCAAGCAAACCGCGATGCGTTTGCAGAGATAATTGCTAAACCGCACGGTATTATACTGGTTACCGGTCCAACGGGTTCAGGTAAAAGTACGACCTTGTACGCCGGCATGACACAAATCAATTCTAGGGATCGTAATATTTTAACGGTTGAAGATCCGATTGAATATGAGATCCCAGGCATTGGCCAAACACAAGTAAATCCAAAAGTGGATATGACATTCGCTCGAGGTTTACGTGCGATCCTACGTCAAGATCCCGATGTGGTGATGGTTGGTGAGATCCGAGATTTAGAAACCGCGCAAATTGGTGTTCAAGCATCTTTGACCGGCCACTTGGTATTATCCACACTACACACGAATACGGCCGCCGGTGCTATCACGCGTATGGAAGATATGGGGGTTGAGCCGTTTCTTTTGAGTTCATCACTGCTAGGCGTGTTGTCACAGCGACTGGTAAGAACGCTTTGCCC
Source organism: Pseudoalteromonas sp. BMB (assembly GCF_001709235.1). NCBI lineage: Bacteria > Pseudomonadati > Pseudomonadota > Gammaproteobacteria > Alteromonadales > Pseudoalteromonadaceae > Pseudoalteromonas > Pseudoalteromonas sp. BMB. The sequence continues at coordinate 16,748 of NZ_MBQA01000210.1, read as the reverse complement.
TAACTGTAAAGAAGCGCATTTGGCGGATGAACGAGAATGTGAACTACTGGGTGTGGCTAAAGACAGTGGCACGCAAATCTTCCGTGCTGTCGGCTGTGAAGAGTGTAATTTCAATGGTTACAAAGGCCGTACAGGTATTCATGAGCTTCTCATCGTTGATGAGCCTATCCGTGAACTTATTCATAACGGTAAAGGTGAGCAAGCGGTAGAGAAGTATATTCGTAAGCGTACGCCAAGCATCCGACAAGATGGCTGTTCGCGAGTACTTGCAGGTCAAACAACCTTAGAAGAAGTAATGCGTGTAACGCGTGAGGAAGGCTAATGGCAGCGTTTGAATACCGCGCCTTAGATGGTAAAGGCAAAGAGAAGAAAGGAATTTTAGAGGCGGATACGGCGAAGCAAGTTAGGCAAATGCTGAGAGAAAAAGCCATGATGCCACTTGAAGTTTTGCCTGCTGCTGAGAAAGATAAAAACCAAAGTAGTGGTTTTACGCTTTTTAAAGGCTACCGTCCCTCGGTATCAGACCTTGCCTTGATCACGCGCCAGTTGGCGACCTTGATCCAATCTTCTTTACCTGTTGAAGCTGCGGTGATGGCTGTGGCTGAGCAATGTGAAAAGCCAAGATTAAAGCGTATGCTGATGGCGGTAAGATCAAAAGTCGTTGAAGGTTACACGCTTGCAGATGGTATGTCGGAGTTTCCTCACGTATTTGATCACTTGTACCGCTCAATGGTTGCCGCTGGAGAAAAGTCAGGACACTTAGATGAAGTACTAAATCGCTTGGCCGATTACACTGAACAGCGCCAACATATGCGTAGTCAAATTACACAAGCGATGGTGTATCCCATTATTTTGGTTATCTTTGCTATCGCGATTGTTTCCATTCTATTGGGAACAGTAGTACCAAAGATCTTGAAGACCTTTGAGAAGTCTAAGCAAGCACTGCCTTGGACAACCGAGTGGGTTATGGCTGCCAGTAATTTTGTACAAAACTACTGGATGATCACGTTGGCAGTGGTTGTCATTGGCACCTACGCGATTAAAAAAGCATTACAAAAACCTAAGATCCGTTTTTGGTATGATAGCAAGCTGCTGAGTTTACCGGGTCTTGGAAAGGTAACTCGTAGCGTGAATACTGCACGATTTGCACGTACCTTAAGTATTCTCTCATCGAGTTCTGTTCCGCTACTTGAGGGCATGAAAATCTCAGGTCAAGTACTTGAGAACGAAAAAATCAAAGCCTCCGTTGCAGAAGCAGCGACTCGGGTGAGTGAAGGTGCAAGCCTTAGAGCGTCGTTGCAACAGACTAAAATGTTCCCACCTATGATGCTGCACATGATTGCCAGCGGTGAAAAGTCGGGTGAATTAGAACAGATGCTTGAACGTGCAGCGAATAACCAAGAAAGAGAATTTGAAAGTATGGTAAATGTCTCGCTGAAGTTGCTAGAACCTGCGATGATAGCGACGATGGCAATTATTGTACTGTTTATAGTTATGGCGATTCTTCAGCCTATTATGGCGATGAACAAAGCCGTAGGATTGTAGTCAAAAAGGAAAGGCCATCGCATGTTTTTGCATGGTCATCAATAACAGCATTGAGGTAAACATTGTGAAAAAACAATCAGGTTTCTCACTACTAGAAGTGATGGTGGTACTTGTTATCATCGGTATGATCTTATCTATCGTTGCGCCTAACGTGATGGGTCAACAAGAAGAAGCAGCAAAAGAAAAGGCACGTCTAGATATTCGTCAGATTGAAGACGCAATGAAGATGTACAAACTAAAAAACAAACGCTATCCAACCACAGAGCAAGGTTTGGAAGCTTTGGTGACGCAAACCAATATTGACCCGGTACCAAAACGTTTCCCTGAAGGTGGCTTTATTTCTAAGCTTCCAGAAGATCCATGGGGTAATCCTTACCAATTAGTAAGTCCTGGCGAAATGAGCCAAATCGATATCTTTTCAATGGGTCCGGATGGCGAAGTTGGCACTGATGATGATATCGGTAACTGGGATACGGAAGACGAACGTTAATCTATGTTAGCACCTCTGCATAAACCGGCATTAGCTAAGGTAAAGGGCTTCAGTTTACTTGAAGTCCTTATTGTCTTGGTGATCATTGCCTTTTCAGTAAACCTCATTACTTATACCGTCAGTGATAGTGATGAAGAAGAGCTCGAAACCATGGCTATGCGTGTGCAGGGGACGATTAATCTTGCGTCAGAATTTGCAGTACTAAATCAGGTTGAACTTGGTTTTCACTTAGATAAAGGTGTGATTGAGTTTTTGGTTTTTGACGGTGAGAAGTGGCGAACTTTCGAAGCCGACGATATCTACAAACCTATTGAGCTGCCTGAGCAGTACAAAGTGGAATTGATCTTAGAAGATCTGCCGTGGTCTCAAGATAACTTACTTGAGCAAGCAAATTGGCGAGAGTTGATGAGTGGCGGCGACGACGACAATTTACTTGAACTTAAAAAGCTCAAGATCCCGCAAGTACTTATTTTATCTTCCGGTGAAGTCAGCGCATTTAGATTAAGTGTGGAAAATAAAGAACTGCAAGAGCCAATTTATTTTGTCGAAGGCGAATTTATGGCGCCGGTAGGGCTGAAGCGGGAACCTGAAGAATGAACGCTAGAAAAAGCGTAGGCTTTACCTTACTTGAAGTCATGGTTGCGCTAAGTATTTGTGCTGTCGCTGGTATTGCTGCAATGCAAGCAACAAGCGAACATATAAATCATATCAGCTCGCTTGAAGAGCAGACCTATGCGTCGTGGGTGGCAGAAAATCGCTTGGTATTTTTGCGCGCGCAAGGCGATGACTGGCATGGGAAGAATGGTAACAAAGGCGAAGAGGAAATGGCCGGGGTCACTTGGTATTGGCAACAGCATATCCAACAAACCGCAGATCCTAGCTTTGTAAAGCTCACCGTACACGTTTTCCGCGAACCTGAACTCAAAAACTCAGTGTATGACATCACCACTTTTATGTACCGGAGTAAGTAGTGACAGTGCATACACCTCAGCGTGGTTTCACGCTAATAGAAGTATTGTTGGCACTGGCTATTTTAGCGGTGGTGGTGACGGCGACTCATCAAATTTTAGATTCAACGTTGAAGGCCCAAGCGGCTTCAGCGGAAAAAATTGCCGAAATTGAAGGCCTACAAACGACTTTCCGCTTGATGGATCAGGATTTTAATCAGATCACTAAGCGAGAAGTCAGAAATGAAGCTGGGGATTTTAGCCCAACTTATATCATCCATGGCCGTTATGAGCTTGAGAGCCAATATGATGGTATCGCTTTTGTTCGTGATGGTTGGACTAACCCTATTAGTTTATTGCCACGTTCTGAACTGCAGGCTGTGGGCTATCGAGTTATCGATGACAAGCTGGAGCGTATTTATCGAGTATATGTTGACCAGCTTGATGGAACAGAGCCCCGAGCGCAGGTCATCTTGGAAGATGTAGAAGAGTTAAAGTTTGAATTTTTGGACGACAAACTAAAATGGCAAGCTGATTGGAAGTCGAAATCGTTACCTAAAGCGGTCAAAGTGACGTTGCAAAGAAAAGACTCGGATCCAATAAGCCGTTTATTTTTGACGCCAGGCAGTGGTGTCGCTGATGATAAGGGGCAACAGCCATGAAGCAGCAAGGTGCGGCGCTTGTTATCGTACTTTTCATCGTTGCGTTGGCAGCGACAATTGCCGCTGAAATGGCGAGTAGTTTAATGGTGCAGGTACAAAAGGCCTCGAATATTCAAACTCAGCAACAAGCCAAGTGGTATAGCTATGGTGCTGAGGAATTAGTCAAAAGAGCGTTGATACAAGCGAAAAAAGATGATCCTGATAGCGTTAATCTAGACCAGCCTTGGGCTCGTGAAGAAGTGCCTTACCCTGTCGATCATGGTACGTTGAGCGGTAAAGTGACAGACTTACAGGCATGCCTAAACCTGAATGCCTTGAGAGCAAAGTCACAAACAAATGGAAATAACCAAGGTGGTCAGCAGATTGGTGGAAAGAATACTAACCCAGCCCATGCTGCGCTATTGGAGCTTTTGAAGAATATTGAGGATTTGCCGAGTAACGAAAGCGAGGAAGCCCTTGCTGATAGTGTCTACGATTGGCTTGATGAAGATAGCATTACTTACCGCTCAGGGGCAGAAGAAGACGAGTATATGTCTAATCAGACGCCTTATTTAACGGCTAATAATTTGATGGCGTCTGTTAGTGAGCTACGAGTGATTAAGGGCTTTAACCCACTGGTGATGGAAAAAATTAAGCCTTATGTTTGCGTGATCCCCGGAAGTGAGGAGCTCGCGGTAAACGTCAATACGATATTGCCAGAACAAGCGCTTCTACTCAGTGCGCTTATGCCTGGTTTATCGAAATCAGGTGCTGAAGCTATTATTTCTGCAAGGCCGAAAAAAGGTTTTACCGATATCAATGAATTTTACACGGAAGTCGCGAATCAAGGGGTCAAAGACCCTAACAAGACTTCCAAAATTTTTACGATTAACAGCAATTATTTTCAGTTGCGAGCAACAGCTGTGTTTGATGAGCGACGCTTTTCTCTCACATCAATTATAGAAACAAAAGATGGTAAAGCGTACGTGCTTGCTCGTAAATTTGGAGGCGTAGAGTGACAGAACAATTATTGATCCGTGTGGATCAGTCACACCAGGCGACAATACACTGGTTAGTGTGGTCAACAGAACAACAACAAATTATTGCCAGTGGTGAATTAGAAGGGAGTGAACAGCTTGGTAGCCTTGCCGAAAAAGCGCAAACGAGACCGGTTGTTTTGTTACTACCAGCGACTGCGGTACAGTTACGCACGCTAGAATTACCAGCAAAATGGAATAGGAAACTAGAGCAAGCCTTACCGTTTATGCTTGAGGAACATGTCGCGACCGACATCGATGCGCTATTTATCGCAATTGGTAAACCGGGCATGAAAGCCGACACACATACTATCGATGTTGCGATTTGTGATAGCAGTTGGCTACAAAGCTGGTTTAGTGCCTTCGATGATGCAGGGATCAGTGTAAATAAAGCGCTACCGGATGCTTTATGTTTGCCGCTTCATGAAGAGATGACTAGTGCCGTGCAGTTAGGTCAGCAATGGCTATTCAAACACAATGCTTGGCAAGTTGGCACTGCTGAACTTAGCTGGGTTAACGAGTACCTCACCATTTCGGGTGTTAAGCAGCTGGCGCATTTTAGCCCGGCAAGCGATTTCTCAGAAACGATAACGCTTACGGCGCAACAACAAGAGTACGATTTACCTTTAGCCATCTTCGCGAAATCACTATCAAATATTGATTTTAATTTGCGTCAAGGTCGGTTCGCTGCGAAGAAAAAACAGCCGCAATGGTGGCGTGACTGGCGCAGTGGCCTAATAGCGGCGAGCGTGGCAATAGTGAGCTTTATCGCAATTAAAGGCACTCAGCTGTATGTGATAAGTCATCAAGCTAATCAGCTAGAAACTCAAGCGGTCGCTATGTATCAACAGGCATTTCCAAATAAAGTAGTGCGTCCGCACTTATTGAAAAAACAGATCCAAAACGAGCTTGATGCGTTATCTGGTACGGAACAAGGCGGTTTGCTCGAATTAACTAATCACTTTGTGGCGATTTATGAAGAGGTCGATGCTTTTGCTCCTGAAACGCTGCGTTATGACAAACGTAGGAATGAGCTTAGAATTAGAGCACGCGCAAAAGAGTTCCAGGTATTTGGTCAGGTCAAAGCAATTTTGGAGCAACGCGGTGTAAGTGTTGAACAGGGCGCCCTGAACAATGATGGTGACTTTGTGGTGGGTGAAATTCGCATTCGAGGTGCAGCATGAAGCAGCAAGTAGTGAACTATTGGCGTGGTTTAAAAGAGCAAGAACAAAAACTGTTGATTGTTGCTGGCGTTATTTTTGTCGTTTTTGTTCTAGTAATGGGTATATTCAAACCTTTGAATCAGGCAGTGAGCGATGCCGAAGCTAAGCTAAAACGCAACCATGAACTCGTAAATTGGGTTGGTCAAAGCGTGAGTAAGCTGAAATCTAGCAGTCCCGCACAGGTGATCAGCGGCGGCAATATCAGCCAGATAGTCAATAACACCCGTGGCCGTTTTCAAATTGATATCAGCAAAATGCAACCTAGTGGCGAAAGCTTGCGTTTAACCATCGATGATGTGGAATTTAATAAACTTGTTGCTTGGATAGATGAACTGACAAATAAGCACGGAGTAAAAGTAGAAAACCTAGACCTTACACAAGGGAATTTACCTGGCTTTGTGCGTGTTAGTCGCTTGGTTTTAGAGAAATAATTATGAAAAAAACACTATCTCTACTCATTATATTTTTACTCGCATTTATTATTTTTAGTGCTTTTACTATGCCAGCTGCGGTGTTGCTGCAAGTTTTTAAAGGCCAATTGCCAGCTAATTTGCAGCTAGGCGCAGTAAATGGTTCTGTTTGGCATGGTCAAGTGAGCGGTGTGAGATTCAATAACATTCAATTGAATCAGGTTAAGTGGGAGCTTGAACCGTCGTCATTACTACTCGGTGAGTTGGCAGGCAATGTACAGTTTGGTAATGCGAGAGATAAAAATGAGATCTCAGGAAAAGCTAATTTCTCATCGAATTTAGTAAGTAAATCCGTGATGGTAAATAATGCCTCACTTCGTTTCAGTGTTGAGCAGGCTATGGATCAAGTAACTCTGCCATTGCCGGTTGATGCCAAAGGGCGCGTTATCGTCAATGTGAAGGAGTATCAAAGTGGTGCACCGTATTGCGAAGGACTAAATGGTGAGATAAGTAGTCCAAATATTGATGTGAAAGGCATGAATGGCTGGTTTAGTATCGGAGACCTTAGTGGTCAGCTCGATTGTAAATCAGGAGATATTGCCGTGGTTGTTGACCCTGAAAATCGTCTGGGCTTACAGGCTGATGCGACACTTGCTGCCAACTTCCAGTTTCGTGTATCTGGTAATATCAAGCCAGATGCAAGTCTACCAAAAGAAGTACACGATGCGGTTAAGTTTTTGGGGAGACCGAATGGCGAAGGTCGCTACCCAGTAAATTTATAATATACTTCTGTCATATCAGACTTTAGTTAATCTAATCTCAGGTTAGTTATTAATATAAAAGCATTTTTGTAGGCGCTGATACGGCGCCTAAGTTCAAGGCAACACTATGCACGACTTCTCTTTTACTGCAGCTGAACAGCTGAATTTAGAAAACTACTTTTCTGCGCGCAAACTTTCTATTGATATTGCTTTTTTACAAGGATATCTATTTGCTACCTGTATAGACCCAAACGGTATCGAGGTAGATAAGTGGCTTAAGACTTTAACCAACGCAGATCCCGAACTAGATGAGAGTATTGCATTTGCATTGATGGCTTTACATCATGAAATTTCTGAGCAGGTATACGAAACTGAATTTCAATTGCCTTGGAATGGTGAAACACCACTTGAGCAAAAAATTAATTGGGCCGAAGGGTTTTTAATGGCGGCGACGCCCTTTTATGAGCAATTGATGTCCAGTCCGCTCGCCGACGATATTAAACAAGCTTTGCAAGTGAGCACAGAACAACTGGGGCTTTTTGCACTTGGTGAGCAACAGTTAACGATTTACTGTGACAAAGTAGGACAGTCACTGACCGAGTTTCAACTAACTCAAGCGCAATTGGCTGACGAGTTTGCCGCTTCTTATGCTGAGTTAGTCGAAGTTGCCGCAGTGAATAGTGGGTTATTTGAATAATCTTTACGCGAGATCTAACTCGATAAATGTGCAACCCTGTTGGCATTGTGCCACAGCTCTATTTGATGTCGATTGGCTTAAACTGAGTACAATGGGTTGCTGACAGCTTGGGCAATTGACAACACGTCCCTGGCTAAGCTTTTTGATGAGTGCTTTTTGATCATTAAAGGATTTTGCCGACTTTTTATTTAATTGACTAAAGTCCATTATAATCCCTTCGCTTCATGAATGGCTTGCTCCGCAATTTCACAGATTTTGACGAGATCTGGGCCGTAAAAATACAAGTTATAGTCGTTTTCTTTACAATACTTGAGGTGGAAAAGCCTTACTTTTTCATCTGTTGCAAGGGCTTCATCAATATAGCGCTTTTCGTCATCTGTCATGGTAATTGCTTTTACGACGTTGGCTCTGGCGATTCTTGCAGCCGTACTGCGTTGTACTTTGCTGGACTCGCTCAGCACTTCAACGCCTTGACCGAGTAATCTATCTCTTGGCTCTTTAATCAATGGATGATCCACAGTAAACAGAGCAACGACTATAATGGCTAATACTAAGAATTTTTTCATAATCTGACGCTGATTTGATCTAGCTAACAAAAATCTTGTTCCTAGTGTAATAAACTTGTCTGTCAGGTCGCAACAAGTCTCTCATCATTTATGGTGGGTTTTAGCTCAACTTACTATTAATCATAGAGTTTCAAAGCGTATAATAGTAAGCGCTAAACTATGTCATGGGGCACATTGCAATAGTTTAGCCTGTATTTTTCAAGGTCACTGTAGCAAGTGCATCTCGTTCCAAAGCACTAAGGAGCTTCCATGGAGAACGAAAGAATCAAGGTTAAAAACATACCGTCTGAAGTAAAAATTCAAAAGCCAATAGGTGGCACTGAAGGGAAATCGCTCAATAGCTCTACGCCCGATCGTTTTAATCCTCGTAATCGCATATATGTCCGGGCGGTGTCTGGCCTACATCAACTGCTAAGAAGGCGTATCGGCTTTATTGGTATGTTGGCATTTATGGCTTTACCTTGGTTAAACTTTCACGGCCATCAAGCGGTGTTGTTCGATATTTTTGAGCAGAAGTTCAATATTTTTGGTATGACACTATGGCCACAAGATCTGACTATCTTTGCTTTTATTCTGATGATAGCGGCATTTGCTCTGTTCTTGGTGACCACCTTCTATGGCCGGGTATGGTGCGGCTACACCTGCCCGCAAACCGTTTGGACGTTTATCTTTATTTGGTTTGAAGAAAAGTTTGAAGGAACGGCAAACCAACGGAAAAAGCTAGATCAGAGAGCGATGGATTTTGACAAGTTTTGGCGAAAAACGGCAAAACACGGTAGCTGGATACTCTTCTCACTGTATACCGCAATCACTTTTGTTGGTTACTTTACCCCAATCCGCTCGTTGATCCCTGATTTACTTACTTTTTCTGCAGGCTTTTATTCTGTCATTAGCATTATCGTGTTTACCATTTGTACTTATGGTAATGCCGGCTGGATGAGGGAAATCATGTGTTTACACATCTGTCCTTACTCTCGTTTCCAATCAGCCATGTTTGATAAGGACACATTTACCGTCGCCTATGATAGCGAACGAGGTGAAAGTCGAGGTCCTCGAGGACGCAAACAAGATCCAAAAGCGCTAGGTCTAGGAGATTGTATTGATTGCAACCTGTGCGTTCAGGTGTGTCCTACCGGTATCGACATTCGTAATGGCTTGCAATATGAATGCATCAACTGTGGTGCGTGTATTGATGCCTGCGATGGTGTTATGGATAAGATGAACTACCCGCGTGGATTGATTGCTTACACTACAGAGCGCAATTTAGAATCATCCAGCGAAAAGACCAAACCAGTACGTGGTAAATTAATCGGTTATTTAATGATTCTGGTCGTTATCACGGGTGCATTAGTTGCGAACATTGCGATGCGTAAGCCGATGGATCTTGATATTATTCGGGATAGAAATCAGCTTTATCGTGTCAATATTGAGGGATTGGTAGAAAATACCTATACCTTGAAAGTGATAAACAAAGCGCAAGTTGAGCAGAAATTTTCTATTGCAATAACAGGTCTAAGTAATTATCAGGTGATCGGTAAGCAAGAGGTGCACTTAGCAGCAGGCACGACATTAGATGTGCCACTCTCTGTTGTGATTGATCCATATGATTTGAAAAAGCCAGTCACTGAATTTGAGTTTGTGCTTATTAACCAAGACGATCCTGAAGAACGGCTGGCGCAGCCGACCAATTTCTTCAAAGGAAGATAACAAGGTAAAAGCGAGGTATAAAACCTCGCTTTTTTATAAACATTATGAACGATTTTAGTTTTAACGCGTTGACACCGGATCTAATTTTAGATGCGATTGAGGCACTTGAGATATATCCGACAACGGGATTATTGGCCTTAAACAGCTATGAAAACCGTGTTTATCAATTTGGTGCTGAGGACGGCAAACGTTATGTGGTGAAGTTTTACCGCCCAGCGCGTTGGACGGATGAACAAATTCTTGAAGAGCATGAATTCGCACTGGCAGCGAAAGAAGCTGAAGTGCCTGTTGTCGCGCCTTTACTTATTACTGGGCGTAGTCTGCATTTTTATGAAGGTTATCGCTATACGTTGTTTCCAAGCGTTGGTGGACGTCAGTTCGAACTCGATAATCTAGATCACTTAGAAATTTTAGGTCGCTACCTAGGGCGCTTGCATTGTCTGTCGGCTGAGCGAGCATTCGAGCATAGACCACAGCTCAATACCCAGCGTTTTTTAATTGATGCGCAACAAACACTGCTAAAAAGCCAGTTAGTGCCTAGTCATCTACATACTCCATTTGTTACTATTCTTGAGCAAGTTATTAACAAAGCAACCTCAAAGTATCAAGTTGCCAAAACACTTCGGCTTCATGGGGATTGCCATGCTGGAAATTTATTGTGGTCTAGAGATCAATTGATGTTGGTGGATCTTGACGATTGTCAGCAAGGCCCAGCAATACAAGACTTGTGGATGATGTTAAATGGCGACCGCAACGAGCAATTGGTACAGTTAGACACCCTGCTTATGGGTTACGAAGAATTTATGCCGTTTGATTCAAAAGAGCTTGGGTTAATTGAGCCGCTACGTGCCATGAGAATGGTGAATTATATGGCTTGGTTGGCACAGCGCTGGCAGGATCCTGCATTCGAACGGAACTTTTCTTGGTTTGCGACAGACAAATACTGGGAACAACAGATCCTAGCGTTAAAAGAGCAATTTGCTGCATTAGATGAACCAAGTTTGAGCCTATTTCCTTAAAATTAGAGAGAGTAACATGCTAAAAAAATTAAAAATCGCACTTATTGCATTACTTTTGCCCATTGCTGCGATGGCTTCAGACTTTACCGAAGGTGAACACTACACAACCTTAACAACCGAACAGAGTAACTCAGAGAAAGTTACTGAGTTTTTCTCTTTTTACTGTCCTCACTGTTTCCGCTTTGAGCCAATTGCAAAAGCGATTGAAAAGAACTTACCTGAGGGGGCGTACTTTGAAAAAAGCCATGTGAACTTCCTGCGAGGCGTTCCTACAGAAACGCAGAGCAACCTAAGCTATGCCTATATTATTGCTGATCAAGCAGGCAAAGCGGATGTGATTGCCGAGAAGATTTTTAATGCTATTCATGTTGAAAGAAACAAACTGTTAGACATTAAAGATTTGAAAACGCTAATGGAGTTAAATGGGATTTCTGCTGAAAAGTTTGATCAGGCTGTAACGAGCATGCCAGTAGTGAGTGCGGAAAATAACATGCTTAAAGCACAAGAAAAGTTTTCTGAAGCGGGTGCGCTTACAGGCGTTCCAACTTTTATCGTAAACGACAAATACAGAATCGAAATGAAAGGTATCAAGAGTCAAGAGCAGCTTGATGAATTGATCGCATATCTATTAAAAAAATAAGGACTGGAGAAAGTTAGTATGTTGAAAGTATTAAAAGGCTTAGCGGTTGCACTAATGCTTCCTCTTCTTGCTCAGGCGGCGCCATTTGAAGAAGGTGTACATTATGAAGTTATTGCTGAGCGTGGCACGAAAAAGCCTGAGGTAATGGAGTATTTTTCTTTTTATTGTCCAGCCTGTAACGCAATGGAAAATTTAATCGTTGACGTTAAACCAAAGTTGGACGAGGGCGTTAAGCTTAAAAAAAGCCATATAGATTTTGTTGGTCCAAGAGAGCCTGAGATCCAACAGGTGTTGGCACAAGCACTTGCAACTGCTGAAGTGCTGCCACAAAAAGACAAGATAGTTGCAGCCATGTTTAATCATATCCATGGCAAGCGTGCAAAAATCAATGAACTTGCTGATGTAAAAGATATCTTTATTGCACAAGGTGTTGAAGAAGAGAAGTTTGATAAACTTTATGCCAGTTTCTCTGTTCGTACTAAAGCTTCAAAAATGCAACGTATGCAGAAGACTCTTTCTGATAAAGGCGCGCTAACAGGAGTACCAATGTTCGTGGTAAACGGTAAATACAAGCTATTACTTCGTGAGTCTGGTACGACTAAGCCTGAGCAAATTGCTGCTTTGGTGAATTATTTAGCAAAGAAATAAAATCTAATTTGTATTAGACTAGCCCTGCAATTATTGCGGGGCTTTTTTATGTTTAAAATTTTAGTTTCTAGCTGTTTATTAGGTTATCCGGTGAGGTATGACGCCTCTTCACAAAGCCTTCAAGACAATACATTACAGTATTGGCGGCAAAAAAATTGGGTCTTACCGCTATGCCCCGAAGTATCTGGTGGTTTACCAACACCTCGCCCATCGGCTGAAATAGCAGATGGTAAAGTTTTGAGTAAACAAGGGGATGATTTTACCACCGCGTTTGAACTCGGTGCTAAAAAAGCGCTAGCGGCTTGCCTTCAGCACGATATAAAGTTTGCCTTGTTAAAAGAGTCCAGTCCGTCTTGCGGCAGCAATCTGATTTACGATGGTAGTCATACCGGTAAAAAAATAGTAGGGCAGGGGCTGACGGCGTCTTTATTACAGCAATCTGGTATTCAAGTATTTAGCGAAACTCAACTGCCAGCACTTATCACAGCGATGGCAGCCAGTCGTTAATCGTTAGAGATCACTTTCTCACTAAGTAAACGCCAGATTCAATATGATGGGTATAAGGGAACTGATCGAAAATCGCCATACGTGCGATTTTATGTGTTTCACATAACAAGGCTAAGTCACGCTCTAACGTGTCTGGATTACATGAGATATAAATAATGTTGTCGTAGTTGCTGACTAAGCGACAAGTCAATTCATCCATGCCAGCACGAGGCGGGTCGACAAGGATCGTTTGGCAATCATAGGACTGTAAATCAATACCATCTAATCGAGAAAACTTCTGCCCTTTCATGGCTTGTGTAAACTCTTCACTCGACATGCGAATAATATCTAAGTTATCGACTTTATTTGCTGCAATATTAAATTGTGCAGACTTTACTGATGATTTAGAGATCTCAGTAGCCAGCACTTTATTGAATGAGCCTGCCAATGCGATTGAAAAGTTACCGTTACCACAATAAAGCTCTAATAGGTCGTTGCTTAGCGGTTCACTAATGGACTGCGCCCAAGCTAGCATTTTCTGATTCACTTCCGCATTCGGTTGCGTAAAGCTGTTCTCAACCTGCTGATAAATATATTCTATACCGTTAACGCTTAGTTTTTCAGTTACATAGTCGTTGCCAAACACAACCTTTTGTTTTCTAGCACGACCGATAAAATCAACTTTATAGGTTTGTTGCAATTCGGCTCTTAATGTCTGCATGGCAGTTTGCCACGCTTCATCTAACTGCTTGTGATAAAGTAAGCTGATCAGTATTTCACCGCTCAGCGTCGTGAGATAGTCGATCTGAAACAGTTTACGACGCAATATTTCGTTGCCTTTCAGCTGATGTATCATCACCTGCATCATTTCATTGACAAGCGGCGCACCAGGATCAAAGCTATCAACACGGATCTTTTCTTTTGTTTGCTGGTCAAACATGATGTGAAACAGATCTTCACCCTCATGCCATACTCTAAATTCACAGCGCTGGCGGTAATGGCGAGTTGCAGATTCATACACTTCAAGTGCAGGTGCATCAAACTGTGCAAATTGTGTTGTGATACGCTCAGCTTTATCTGCTAACTGTTGCTCGTATGCTGAATCATCAATTTTTATTACTGCCATGCTAAAACCATCTATGTTGAATTAAGAGGCGCTATTTTAGGGAGCGTTGCTAATTTGTCCAGTCTAGCATCACTGATGCGTCTGGTTTGCTGTTTTTTTAATCATTATACTTTAGCTTTGCGCAAATATGCCGATAATCTAACTAATATATTGGAGGGCATACCATGAAAATCGGGCAATTAAATCAGTTGCTCAATCCAGCGATGCAGCATAAGCCTGGAAAGAGCAAAGGGATAGGACCAAATATCCAAATTAATTCAGACAGCTATGCGGGGAATAAATCTAAGCTAGCAGCTAAAATTCTTGATGATAAGCTTGCAGAAGCGTTGGGGATTGAGAAGCCGACACAAGATAAAAAAGACAAGCCACTATTTGATTTTGAATCTATTGTCAAAAATGTACTCGATTTTGTTCAGGGTGCAGTGAAGAAAGCCAAAGTCGACGGCAAAAATGATGACGAATTGAAATCCATGCTAGATGGGGCACGTAAGGGCGTGCTACAGGGTATTGATGAAGCCAGCGAAGAGTTAAAAGGCATGGGCGCTTTCAATTCCGACATCGAAGATGGTATTGAAAAATCACGAGAAGGGATTTTTAAAGGTTTAGATGATTTTGAAAAAGAATTGTTTGAAGAAAAGTCGCCAAAGGCATTAGCGATCAGTGCCGCACAGTTTGCGAGCCTCTCTAATCAGGCTGAATATGCATTTACTACAGCTGAAGGGGATGAAGTCGTTATTTCATTCTCCGATGCGTACGCTCAGGGGGCTGCTGCGAGTGTCGCGCAAAAAGGTAATGATTATGGCATGGCGTATGGTACTAAGTCCTCTCACGAAGTCAGTTTCTCAATTAAGGTAAATGGTGAGCTGAACGAAGAGGAGCAGCAGGCAATTAACGATATGATGGAAGATATCCGTAATGTCAGTGATTCTTTTTTCGGTGGTGAATACGATGAAGCTTTCGATTTGGCAAAGTCGCTTAGCTTAAACTCAGATCAGATCACTAATTTCACGATGGATCTAAGACAAAGTAAAACGTCTGCTGCGATTGCTCAATATCAGCAAGGCAATCCAATGAAAGAGTTAGAGAAGGCATTTATGCCACTCAATAAGCAGTTAGCAGATGTGCAAGAGCAAGCTAAGGGACTCAATGCCGATAATGAGTTGCCAAACCTGCTTGCTTGGATGAATGAAGGTCAGTCGAGACTAAATGAGTTTTTGGATTATGCTAGTAGCTTTTTTAGTAAACTGAATGAACTAAATAAAGAGCAAGTAGAGCAAAAACAAACAAGCTAAGCCAGTTTCTTTTCGCGAGGACTCATGGCAAACTTCATACTTCATTGATTTGAGGTATGAAGTTTGTCGCATATTTTGGTTTTCGATTCGGGGATCGGTGGCACCAGTGTGCTGTCGCACTTAAAGGCATGTTTGCAGGGGGTTTCATTTAGTTATGTTATGGACAATGCTTTTCTCCCATATGGCCTTCAGCCTCAAGAGCTAATCAAATCACGTATCAAGGGACTTATTCGTTGGCAACAGCAATACTTGGACAATGTTGATCTCATCGTCATTGCATGTAATACCGCTTCAACATACGCATTAGAAGAAGCCAGAAAACATACCCAGATACCAATTATAGGTGTGGTTCCTGCTGTTAAGCCTGCTGCATCTAGTTCAAAGACCAAGCACATCGCACTTTTAGCAACACCGGCAACGTCAAATAATGCATATACGCATAAGCTCATCATGGATTTTACCTCAGGTTGTAAAGTTGAAACTTTGCATTCAACGGAGCTTGTAAGGATCGCTGAGCACTTTTATTGGCATAATGAGTTGGATAAAGAGGCACTGTGCGCGGAAATAGCTCGGCTTAACATTCCAGCCACTGTTGATAGGCTAGTGTTGGGGTGTACACATTTTCCTTTGATAGCTCGCGATATCAAGAATTGCTTACAGAAGCATGTTAAGCTGGTTGATTCAGGCAAAGCAATAGCCAACCGTGCAGTGTCATTGTTGGGAAGTCAAATAGTAGTAGGAGAAAAGGTGCCGAGTGCATCGGAAGTGTGTTTCTATGCAACGGCACCAGTAATGGATAGTAAAGCAGTAATCTCTATAATTAATTTAAATAAAGATTAATTAAGCGGGTGAGTGATCCATCTCACCTTCAGGCTTTTGCTTTGCTTCTCTTACTTTTAATGTACGCTGTTGAAATTCACGCTCATTGAGTTGAGTAATCGCCTTTTCTGCATCTTGCTTAGACATCTCAACAAAACCAAAACCACGTCGTTTGCCTGTGTTTTTATCCTTAAGTAGACGAACTGAAAATACTTGCCCTTGCTCTTCGAAAAGTTCGCGGACAACATGTTCGTTGGCTCGATATGGTAGATTGCCTACATATAATGTAGTAGTTGATAAGTTTGATTGTTTTTCTTGTTGTGTATCACTTTTTAAAAACTGGCTTACTACACTACCGATGATAATACCTACGGCAAGCATAAGAGCAGCGTCGAGCTGTGTAGAGCTTAATGCAAGATCAACAATGAAAAAGCTCGCTACTGCAATAACCAAAGTGATCAAAATTACTTTATGATCAAAAGACTTCATATAAATATACCAATTAAAAGAAGGTTAAACATTAATTTAACAAATGAGTTAGCTATCTTAACGAGTTAATTAAACTTCGCAATAATTAATATAGTTCTGATAGTAAGATTTGTCCTTTTTTGCATGGTTTTTATACTAAAAAGTGGGTTTTGGTTAATGTTTGTTCGAACGATCAAAAAGATCGAAAAAAAGGGTTGCACTAAAA
>NZ_MBQA01000209.1:0-43086 GCF_001709235.1 Pseudoalteromonas sp. BMB | reverse complement strand
TTTCATTTAAATAGAAATGCGTATCTTCTTCTCGAACTCTAAACTTCATAGGCTTCTAACGCCGCCATAAGGGGCGGCCAATACGTAGTTTGCCTTGTGTTATGGTGGAGCGCAGCGACAACACAAGGCAAACGGAGTGTTGGGCGTCCTAGCCGGTGTGTTTTTACCGGCTATTCCTTCATGGCTTTGTTATGCAGATGCATGTCTCGCGGAAGATTTAGCTCCTAGGACAAAGAGCACTGCGGCCGCAAAACTTAGAATATAGCTTGGACCACTTAAGACCAAATCGTGTAGATCATATACAGAGTCATCAATAACCAAGGCCAATATTGTGATGAGAGAATAATTCAAGATATCTGCAAGGAAATAACATAAGAAAGCAAATGCAAAATATTTTAAGTGTTTAATATTCGAAAGCATGTATGACTTCTTAAGTGAAATATAACAATACAGAAAAGCAAATGTAGAGATTATTCCTATCGAAAATGATACTGCCAAATCTGAGCTAATTAGCCCAGAATAATCAAATTCTTGTTCCAAAGTTCAATTCCTTATTTATGCATAACGCCGCAAATAAACGGCTAAAAATAGTGGGCTATAATTTGTGAGGTACGAACAAAGCCCACTGTTTTTTGTCCGCACTTTTAATTTGCTTTGTTAGGCGCTTGCACGCCAAAGTGAAGCTTTCTATGGCAATTTGGACATAATGCTAATGTGTTTTCCAAGGAATCTTCACCGCCGTCAGCTAATCTGACTTTGTGATGTACTTCCAGATATGGTGTATTATCTTTAGCTCTTAGAAACGGTGCATCCATATTGCATTCTTCACATTTTCCATTAGCCCTTTCTAGGGTTTCAGCAACAACATATGGGTTTCTTGAGAATATAAATGTTTTTACTTCAACTCTAGATGGGAGTTTTTCACTTTGATCTATTAGTTTTTTTCTTTCAGAAGATGACAACTTTAGAGCATTTTTTATTTCTATATTGAATTGCTCGATGTATTCAGGCTCTGTTTTAGGGGGGGAGCAAAACTTCTCAAAATGAGAAGAAACTTTTCTCATTTTATGTGCTTTAACATCGTAATGATTTTCCCAATAATCTATGTGAAGATTTAAAGCATTTACAGCTTGTTTTAGCGCTTGTGCCCCTTCATCCTTATATATATTTTCTATGAAGTATTGCATAGCCGCAGCACTCATAGCCCTGTGAAATACTTTTCCATTTACAAGGTGTTTATAAGCATTGATGAAATCTGTGGCGCTGTTCTTATTTAGAGCATGCTCCTCAGCAAGGAATAAAGAGCCATTTTTTGCTACAAGTTCTCCTAGATAAACTTTCCTTGCGATAATATAAGCTGCTTCTACCTGTTGTTCTGATATTTTCATGATGAACTCAACCTTGCGCCTAACGCCTTGCTCACCGGTAAATTAGGAGCGCAGCGAGTAATTTATCCGAGTGCAGCAATTTGTTATGCCTTGACTGCCCGGTGCAGCCTTTTTAGCTCTGAGATTACGCTAGGCATACTTATCGGGGAAATAAAGTTACCGCCGTGAGCAATTGAATTACGCTCTTTATAATAATTGACAACTAAATTGTAGTCGCTCCCACCTTTTTCTAAGAGCAGAGCTAGGCGCTTCTTGAACGGCATTTCGCCTCTTGCTCCGCTTGGCAGAATATCCCATGCAGCTCTTTGCTTCCATGATGTTATAGAGGTTTGCTTCCTTGTTATTAGTTGAGAACTTTCATCCCTTATTCTATCTTCAAGTCGAGAGAACATGAAAAGAAAATATGCTTGATCGTTAAGCTCTCGCTTCCGTTTATACTTTTGCTCTTTTTTGCTCCAACCTCTACTGGTGGCTTCGAACTCAATTGATGCATATTCATTGTCAATGTCATTGTATTGAGCTTCCAGTTCGTCAAAAACCCCCATGACTAAACCAGCCCTAGAATAAATTCTTTATCGAAAGGTATGCTTTTTTTCCTGTTTTTAGGTGTGTAAACACGCCAATCCGATGGTTTATCTTTACCTTCTAGGTCAACCAATATATACGAACCTTCTTTAGTTAATATATCGATCCGTCCATTAGCACCGATTACCCATAATCCTATCGGCTTAAAAGATGCAACCAGAACACCTTTCCGCTTGACGTCTAGAACAGGCAGAGAAACAGGAGAGACACCAAACTTCTGCATCAACTCCTCATTCATCTGTACTGTTTTGTGTTCAGAAAACTCAATTTCCGAGTTGCCCGACAACGAATTCCTTACAAGAGAAAAGACGGATTCTATACGTTGCCCCCAATCTTCCACTCTATTTTCGATATATTCTTTGTTTATTTCACTCATCTATAGAACTCATGTTTCATTTGAAAGGCATAACAATTTAATATCGACCCAATGGGTCGTTTTTCTAACGAGTCATGGGTCATTATTCTCATTGTACCAGCTTTATCACAATAACTAACTTGTTGCTACAGATATATTTTTAATCATTATAGAAACTATGAAAAGGATAAAAACGACCCAGTGAGTCGTTTTCTTGACTATAGGAGAAACACAACAATACTGTATATAAATACAGCCAAGTTAGGACTAGCTAAATGAGAACTCGTTCACCATTTTTAAACCACATCGCAGAGTTTATGCTGACTAAGCAATATTCGCTCAGAACCGTTGATACATATCTTAAGTGGATTTCTTCCTATATTCGTTTTCATGATAAGCGTCACCCAGCTTCAATGGGCGATAACGAGGTTGTCGAATATCTCAACTACCTTGTACTTAAATATAATGTGTCGCCTAAAACACAAGCGACAGCGTTAAATGCATTATCTTTTCTGTATAAGCAAATAATTAAACAGGATTTGTGTCCTAATCTTGTAAATCGCTGACACCCACTACTAATTTGCAATGGAAGTGCTTTCATGCATTTTTACTTCACCTCCTCAGCTGTGGTGTTAATAATGATAGGTGTCACTTGTTTTTCTTGCTGTTTCTCTTGTTTTCATCACTACAACACAGGTATTCATAAGGGGGCATGAGCGACACCTAACTTTATGAAGCGTGCTTTCGAAAAGTAACGCACTGCCGAGGAGCATATTTTGCTCCTCAGTAATTTTATTTCCTTGCTCCGCAAAGCTATATTTATCTTCTAATTTAAAAAGGAGATTTAATATGCAGATAGGACTAAGAACATTCATATTTTCGTTTGCCTTAATCACGTCAGCCGCTCACGGCAAACCTCAAATGGAAAACCCAGCGCCAATCAAAGAAGAGCGCATATTCAATTCAGGCCACATAACTTCAGTGGATCAGATGACCCCTAATCACGCCAAAATCACATATAAATTAGCAAAGCAACTCATCACCAATCCAAACATTTCTAAAACAGAGGAACTGATTAGGCTCTCTGAAAAAGTCTCATTGACTGAGAAAAAGATAGCAGAAGAATCCATCAAGATATGTAAAGACCTCATCGACTATGACATTTCCGATACGCGCGCTGCTGTTTATGCGTTTTTCTCCAAATTCGAACGCTTAGAAACGTTTAAAAGTCGTATGTACATCGAAGCACTGCGAGATGAGAGCGCAGCCGTTCTTAACATGGTAGAAAGCTCACACCACAAAGAGTTTGTTATATTAACTCCCGAAATAATCTTAGATGATTCACCCACGTCATGGTTGCTTGACCATAAGAACCTTTGCCGCAGTAAAATTATAACGATGAAACAAAACCTAACAACGCATAGATAAAGGGCTTAGTTGCCCTTTATTTTTTCCAAAAACAACTGCTTTTGTTCAGGGGTTGCTTGTTGCCACCAATAGTCCAACATGCCAACCACATCTGGGTGTGCTGATTTAGGCGCTGCTCGCGTAACGGTAGTACTTGGCGTTGAATAACGTGGTGCAGTGGGTGTTGAAGGCTCACTTGCTATCGTTGTCGTTACTCTTGGTCTTTCTTGCGTCACCACCAATGTTGTCGCTAACGATTCATTGGGTGCTTGCAACATAATCAACGGCTGATCTGCAAATGCCTTTGCCGCAACCACATTGTCAGGTCGGTTAAATTCAACCTGATACTCGCCGTCTTGATCGATACTTACTTTTGCCCAAAATGGCTTCGACTCTATGGTTTCGTGGTCGTCATAGCCCACTTCATACAAGTCGGTGTAACGCATTTTGACCGCATACTCACCTTTTGCTAAGTCTAGCTCTCGCACTTTGGAGAAGAATGAGTGTTCAATGGTTTTATCATCAACTTGCAAGGGAATAATTTCTTCAGGAAAACTTAGCAACGCAGCCTGTGAAAGCGGTGATAACAGTAAAACAGCGGTCGCAAGCGTATATTTTAAGCGCATCTATTCACTCCTTCGTGAGTACCAAATCATTTTATACCAATTGTATTAAGTAAATGAGCTATTTTGAAGCGGGGAAATAGCTTTAGTAGCAAGGCAAAAATTTTGCTATTTAGTTGTTCTAAATGAGAAATTTTTAACGAAGCTAATATGCTATTTCACCCTTCAAATTGATTGAAGAATTAATTCAATTGGTATTACTTTCATGAGATTACTGCATACCTGCTTATATCTCTACCCTTTTAATTGATGCGCAGCGGGATAACGCATCAAATCTATTGAGTCTCCTTGAGAGTTAGCTATGCTAGAGCAATTCAATATGCAGATAAGGAAGGACCATGAGTTCAGAAACTATTTTTACCAAAATTATTAATCGAGAGATCCCAGCAGACATCGTTTACGAAGATGAACAAGCACTCGCGTTTAGAGACATTAATCCACAAGCGCCATTTCACGTCTTAGTTATTCCTAAAACAGCAATTGCGACCATCAACGACGTGACGGAAGAAAATGCTCATCTTGTTGGTCATTTGTATGTTGTTGCAGCCAAATTAGCGAAAGAGCACGGCTTTGCAGAAGATGGTTATCGTGTAGTGATGAACTGTAATGATCACGGTGGTCAAACCGTATATCACCTTCATCTACATGTATTAGCTGGAAAAGAAATGGGCTGGCCGCCTTATCAAAATACGAAAAAAGTACCAGTTTAGATTATTCTCTGTTAAGCAATGTAAATAAGTAAGTTATTAACAGAAAATGCTAAAAGCTTACTTATTTCAACAAATTACATTTCAATACATATTCTGTACATAATTTCGATTTATTATTTCACTTTGTTATATAGCGGATTTCTCTATCTTGTACTAAAAATTCTAATACAAAAGGTCTGAATCCCATGTTAGCATTGAGAAATCGGAAAAATTAGAGTGTGTCCTAAAATGAGCAGTAGTGCTTTTTTGTTATTAGATAAAGAACCGGTTAACACCATTGGTATCAATGTGTTACAACCTTTGTTAAAAACCCAAGGGTTGAATGTTACGACTGGAACTGATATCTCAGATGTGCCTGAAGGCACTCGATTACTTTTCATCGAAACCGCAGTGAACGATTCTTGGGGTAAATTAAAAGAACAACTAGTCAACCTCAAAGTCAAATGCGATATCGTACTATTCAACTTAGATGAAAATCCGGAGCTTGCCAATCGAGCGCTGCTAAGCGGGATTCGTGGTGTCTTCTACACGACAGATAATGCCGACGTGCTAATGAAAGGGATCCGTTTGTTGCTTGAAGATCAACTGTGGTATCGCCGTGACGTGATGTGTAATGTGTTAAATCGCATGCTGCAATTTAATAAAGATGCATTACATAAACTAACCGAAGGTGATATCGAACCTGTGAAACTCACTAAGCGAGAAAAAGCAATTATCGCGCTAATGAGTAAAGGTGCGAAAAACAAAGAGATCGCTGAAGAGCTAAATATCAGTCCACATACGGTGAAAACGCATTTGTACAGTGCATTTCGTAAAACCAAATGTCGTAACCGTATCGAACTCCTTTCGTGGGCTCAGCAGAATATTCCTGACGAAATCCGCTAAGCTTCATATGTCTTTAACCTGCTGACGCAAGTTGGCGGGTGAAAGACAGCGCTGACATCGCGATATCGAGGCTTCAGCTTCATACAGGCTTTACTGCCTTGGCGAATACCTCTATGCTAAGTTTTTTCGCAACTGAAAGCAGCCTTAGGTACATGCTCGACCCAAAAACCCTCTACCTAACTAGTCTCGTCATGACAGCAATGATGGCGCTCCTTACCTTTTTAACGTGGCGAGCAAATAAAAGCACACCCGGAACGCTGCTCTATATTTTTTACCCTCTGGTTTTGCTCTGTGCGATTTCTTCCTTTGCACTACACGGCTATTTTGACAACTGGGAAACTATTCCCATTGCTAATACCTTGCTGTTTGCGGCTTCCATTATCCACTGCATGGCGATAAGGCAATTTTTAGGGGTTAAAGGCCCATCTTTTAAAGTGTTTCTCGGCGTTACTGCTGGGCTCTTCATTTTGTTGATGTACAGCAGTATTTTCTCTCCAAACTTGAGAGATAGGATCCTTATCTCGGACTTACAACACTTAGCTGAAGCGACACTCCTGCTCTATTTCTTTAGCCGCTTTGCACGAAATAAATACCCTAACGGCAGCATAGTCTATATCACCATTTTACTTATTATATTGGTGATATTTACCGGCAGAACCCTATTAATGGGAGAAGTAACGCATTTCACGCTTTTTAAAGAGAACTGGTTTACCATCACTATTTTCTTCAATGGCGTTCTTGCACCTATTTTTTATGCAACAGGTATGGCGCTGTTATGTAACGAGCAAAGAGAACAAAACCTTAATAAATTAGCATTGAAGGCTCAACAAGATCTTGAGCTGCGCGGTATGTTTTTATCAACGATCAGTCATGAGATACGGACTCCGCTTAACGGCATCTTAGGCAGCGCCCAACTCGTACTGGGACGCACCAGAGATAGTCGCAACAAGGCCTACTGTGAGGCCATCGTAAACTCTGCTGAATCGCTAAACTTACTGATTGATAAAGTACTAGACTACGCCAGTTTGGAGCAAAGTGATGAAGCCTTGTACGAAGAGGACGTTGAGCTTAGAAGTTGGCTACAAAACCTTTGCTTATTGTTAAGTCCGCTCGCAGAGCAAAAGAAGCTGCACTTTGAACTGGTGTACGAGCTGCCCGATCAGGTGTGCTATTACTTTGACCAACAAAAGCTGAGACAAATTCTTATCAACCTCGTTGGTAATGCCATTAAGTTCACTGATAAAGGGGAAGTAAAACTCAAAGTTGAGATTTTAAAAGACCAGCAAATTGAGCATAAAGTGCGCTTTAGTATCACGGACTCAGGGCCTGGTATTGATAGTGAAGATATTAATAAGCTGACCGAGCCATACGTACAAAGTAGTGCAGGTAAAGTTAAGGGTGGTACGGGCTTGGGACTTGCCATCACCAGTCGCCTACTCAACCGTCTGAATTCACAACTAGATATTCAAAGCGAGCTTAACAAAGGCAGTACATTCAGTTTTGATTTACTGCTAAACATTGGTGAATTGAGCTTAGTGGAGCAGCGCCCGCAGCACGATAATTGTATCACTGGTCTGAAAGTACTGTTGGTCGAAGACCTAGATCTCAACCAAAAAATCGCTATTGAGTTTATGGCAGAAGATGAGCATAAGGTTAAATTGGCAACCAATGGTAAAAGCGCCATCGAGATGCTAATACAGCACCATTTCGATGTGGTGTTGTTAGATATGAACTTACCCGATCTTTCCGGGCAAGAAGTATTAAAGCAGCTACAAAATTGTGAGCATAAAAACAAACGAACCCCTTTCCTAGCCTTTACTGCTAGCCTCAGTCCAGATGAGGTAAAAGAATACTTGGCACTCGGCATTCGCGATATTGTTGGCAAACCGATAAAGCAAGAGAAATTACGCCAAGCGCTTAGTGAGTCGCAGTCTCCAAAAAAGGCCAATGTCAGCGTAGAATTGCCCGATATCCTATACGATGAAACGGCTGTAAACGCCCTAAAATCAGGATTTAGTGAAGATGAAGTCTCTTCGATTTACAACGAGTTTGTGTTGTCGGCTCGTAATAAACTCATCCATATTCAGCAGCTATTAGAGCAAGATGAAGATCAATGTATCAGACAGCTTCATCGTCAAGCCAGCACCGCCTTACAACTCGGATTTAATCGCTATGGCTCAAACTTGAAAAAAGCAGAGCGCCGTTTATTGGATGGTAAATCTTGCCATGATGAGCTCACAGAAGCCATGACGCTATGGCAAGACAGTCTCGCGGCATATCTCCACTTCGTTCGTAAAGAGGCAATGGGTTAAGCGTCATTAAACGCATGTTGTTCGACATCATAATAAAACTTGTTCATGCTTAGTGAGCATTTACATTAACGCTAATTTAACCGAGGCAAACCGCTCGCCTTGGGCAATAACTATAAAATTAAGGGAACATCTATGTCATTTTTTAAATCACCATTAGCCATTGCTATTGGTGCTGCTGTGATCGGTTTGGCTCAGCCAGCCAGCGCTGATGATGCCGTTACAGCCACGCAAACAGAAGAGAAGTCAACCAAAGGCTGGGATGTGCTCAACCCTCCAGGTGAAAAGCAAACCATCACCATCGATACCAACGAAACCACATGGAGTAACTTAGATGTTAGCCCTGATGGTAAAAGCATCGTCTTTGATATGCTTGGCGACCTTTACATCATGCCAATTGGCGGTGGTAAAGCAACAGCCTTAACATCCGACATGGGCTGGAACATTCAACCTAAGTTTTCGCCTGATGGTAAACACATCGCATTTATCTCCGATCGCGCAGGTGGCGATAACCTGTGGGTGATGGACGTAGATGGCCAAAACCTGCGTCAGGTGTCAAAAGAAGTGAATAATATTGTTCACAACCCGGCATGGTCGCCTGATGGTCAATACATTGCAGTTAAGCAAGGTCAAGTAACGGGGCGTACCATCCCAGGTGGCTCTATTCGTATGTATCACATCAGCGGTGGTAAAGGCGTGTTGGTTCGTGAGCGTCTACATGGTGCAAAATCGCAAAAGAACGTTGCAGAACCCGCTTTTTCTCACGATGGCAAGAAAATCTATTACTCAGTTGATGCGACCTCTGGCGTGCGCTGGGAATATAACAAAAACTCGCTCGACGCTGTTTTCGAAATTCGTAGTTGGGATTTAGCAACCGGTGAAGAAGAGACCGTGATCCGTGGTGCTGGCGGTGCTATTCGTCCAACTGTCAGTCCTGATGGTAAATCTATTGCGTTTGTTAAACGCGAAGATAACGGCAACGAAATGGTCGGTGCTTTGTATATTAAAGATCTACACTCTGGCGTCGAAACTCGTGTTTATGCTGGCCTTGATCGCGATTTACAAGAAGCCAATGGCGCACATGGCAACACGCCTTCTTTTGCTTACACGCCGGATGGTAAATCCCTCGTTTTTTGGGCGAAAGGGGTATTCAACCGCGTTAATATTGCATCGCACGAGGTCAACGTCATCCCTACTCGCGTTGTCGCTGAAAAACAAATCACACCGGCACTACGCTTTGCGGTAGATGTCGCGCCTGACACCTTTAAAGTCAAACTTGCACGCTGGTCTCAAATTTCTCCTGATGGTGAAACTGCACTATTCCAAGCGCTTGGCTACCTTTACGTAAAAGACATTGCGTCAGGCAAAGTAAAACGCCTCACTA
Source organism: Pseudoalteromonas sp. BMB (assembly GCF_001709235.1). Taxonomy (NCBI): domain Bacteria; kingdom Pseudomonadati; phylum Pseudomonadota; class Gammaproteobacteria; order Alteromonadales; family Pseudoalteromonadaceae; genus Pseudoalteromonas; species Pseudoalteromonas sp. BMB. The sequence goes on along the minus strand of NZ_MBQA01000209.1, from coordinate 33,440 downwards.
AGCAAACTGACCACTTTGAGTTCTACCCAAGCTATTCTCGCGATGGCAAGTCTATTGTTTACACAACTTGGAGTGATAAAAACTTAGGCGCAATACGTGTTGTATCTGCAAACGGTGGTAAAGGTAAAGTGCTCACCCAAGAACCCGGTCACTATATCTCACCTAGCTTTTCACCAAATGGCAAAAACGTGCTATTTAAAAAGGTAACCGGCGGCTACTTGCTAAGCGGTGACTGGTCAATGCATCCTGGTATTTATCTAGTTAATGCTAACGGCGGTGAAGCAAAACGCATTATTAAAAGCGGTGACAACCCTCACTTTGGAGCAGACTCTGAGCGCATTTACTTCTCCACCATGAGTGATGAAACACATCGCGAACTAAAAAGTGTTAACCTCAATGGTCAAGAAGAACGTAGCCACTTCAAAGGTGATTATGTCTTTGATTTTAAAGTCTCTCCAAATGGCCAATACGTTGCATTTATCGAGCATTTCAATACATTTGTTGCACCTTTTACCAGTACAGGTAAAACCTTATCCATTAACAAGGGTGAGAAAGCTTTCCCAGTTAAGCAAGTGTCAAAGTACTCTGGTGATTTCCTAAATTGGAAAGCAGACAGCAGCGCGCTAACTTGGGCATTTGGTCCCACACTTTATCAGCGCAAACTGACTGACACTTTCGCTTTCGTCGATGGTGCATCTGACAACACCGATGAGCTAACCGCTGAAGGCATCGACTTGAGTTTTGAGCAAAAAGCAGATAAGCCTGAAGGTATGATTGCGCTAGTTGGCGGTAAAGTAGTGACCATGCGTAACGCTGAGAACGAACAAGAAATCATCGACAATGGTGTGATCCTAATCAAAGAGAATCGCATCGTTGCAGTCGGTAAGCAAGGTGAGCTAGACGTTCCTAGCACAGCTAAAGTAATGGATATTAGCGGTAAAACCGTGATCCCAGGCCTTATCGATGCCCACGCACATGGTAGTTACGGTAGCTATAACCTACAGCCACAGCAAAACTGGAATCAGTATTCTAATCTTAGCTTTGGTGTGACGACTATCCATGATCCATCAAATAACTCTGCCGAGGTATTTTCTATGGCAGAACTACAAAGAACGGGTTTAACAGTCGCACCACGTACCTATTCTGTTGGACGTATTTTATATGCTGGCCACGCGCCGGGTTATAAGACACCAATCAGTAATCTTGAAGACGCAGAGTTCCACGTTAAACGCCTAAAAGACGCTGGCGCTATTTCAGTGAAGAGTTACAACCACCCTCGCCGTGAGACACGTCAGCAAGTATTGGAAGCGGCGAAGAACATGGAAATCATGGTTGTGCCTGAAGGTGGTTCAAAATTCCAACACAACATGAACATGATAGTCGATGGTCATACCGGTGTTGAACATGCCCTACCAATCCCGAATATTTACTCTGATATCGAACAAATGTGGGGACAAACAAATGTTGGCTTTACGCCAACTTTTGTTGTTGCCTATGGCGGTATCTCTGGCGAAGAATACTGGTATCAACACACTAATGTGTGGGAAAACGAGCGCTTAATGAGCTTCGTTCCTGAGTATGTGGTAAAGCCAAGATCAATTCGTCCAAGCAAAGCACCTGAACGTCACTATAACCATATCAATGTCGCCAAAACCGCAAAACAGCTTCGCGATAAGGGTGTGACTGTACACATTGGTGCTCACGGCCAGCGTGAAGGTCTAGCTGCACATTGGGAATTATGGTCTATGGCACAAGGCGGGTTTACACCTTGGCAGGCGCTTCGCAGCGGTACAATCGACGGTGCAAGATATCTAGGTATGGACCGTGACCTTGGTACGATTGAACAAGGAAAACTCGCCGATCTTGCCATCATAGATGGTGATGTGCTGTCTAACATCCGTGATTCAGAGAAAGTTGCCTACACCGTGATCAATGGCCGTGTCTACGATGCGGCAACCATGAATGAAATCGGCAACTATGACAATAAACGTCAGCCTTTCTTCTTCGAAAATGGCGCGCAAACCCAAATGCATCCAGCAACTGCTGAGTATATGGAAGAAAAGGCCCATACCTATCATTGGAAACACTAATACGTAGCACGATTGAAGCGTGAAACGTTAAGTTTACAAGCCCGGCTATCTAGATAGCCGGGTTTTTTATTTTTTGTCTAGATCTTAATCAATACTGTTCTATGCTGTTATAGGTACTTCCATAGCAACAGGGAATTAGGTTATGTCTGGGTTTTCGCAATTTTTTAACTCTCTTAATTTAACTAAAAAGCTGATTTTTGCATTTCTAATCGTCGCGCTCGTGCCATTGATAGTAATTATTTCCATCGCACTTAATACCGCATCGAATGCCATGACAGCGCAAGTATATTCACAACTTGGTGCCGTTAGTGAGATCAAAAAAAGCGCGGTTAATCGTTACTTTAAGGCCGTTGAGGATAAACTCGATGCCTTTACGGCAAACCCATTACTTCCTGTGATTGCACAAGAGTTTATTACCAGCTTTCCTAGCGCTCAGGCCGATATTAACTATGCCAAATTATCTCGATTTTATGATGAAGTGTTCGTACCTAAATTCAATCAAGAAAACCCCGAAGATACGAGCACAGCAAGGCTAATTGGTAACATTTCAGAGTCTGGGCTTGCGCTGCAAGCACGTTACTTAGCAAGCAACCCCTACCCAGTTGGTGAAAAGTACAAATTTATTGAAACCGGTCACTTAGATAGTTATGACCTTGCTCACCGCAGTTACCATCCATATATGCTTAATATCGCCGACATTTATGAGTTTTACGATATCTTTATCATTGACCCAAGTAATGGAAATATTGTCTATTCTGTATTTAAAGAGGTTGATTTTGCTACGTCACTAGAATCAGGTCCTTATGCCAATAGTAATCTAGCTTCTCTTTATCGAGAACTGAAGGACTCAACGGATCCGACAATCAGCGCTTTCGCAGACTACAAACAATACCTCCCCTCCTATAATGCACCTGCTAGTTTTATTGCCAAACCTATCGTGGTGAATGGCCAAACCGTTGCAATTGTAGCTGCGCAGCTATCTATTGATGCCATCAATGCCATTATGACCGAGCGAGAAGGCTTAGGAGAAAGTGGTGAAACCTACCTAGTCGGCCCTGAGGGTCTGATGCGTTCAGACTCATTCTTAGATCCACAAAATCATTCCGTGGTGAATTCATTTCGATACCCTGAACGCGGCAAGGTAGCCACGCTTGCAGTCTCTCAAGCATTAAATAATCAATCTGGACAACAGGTTATTGAAGACTACAACGGCGAAGCCGTGTTGTCTGCCTATACACCAGTGAAAGTATTTAATACCCGTTGGGCACTGCTTGCCGAAATTGACGAAGCGGAAGCGTTTGCTTCTATCACCTCGCTCTCTCAATACCTGATGATTATTTTAGCGGTCACTATAGTGTTAGTACTGATAGTCGCCTATTGGTTCTCAAAAACGCTTACCAAACCTGTTCACGAGTTGGTAGAAACCATGAAATCAGTTGAACAGGAAGGTAACTTTTCATTGCGAGCGCCCATTCGTAGTCATGATGAAATAGGCAACAGTGCTCAGGCATTTAATTCACTACTGGATGCCTTACAGCTTTCTATTACAGAGGCTAATCGCGTCATGAATCAAATGGCCTCGGGTAAGTTTGACGACCGCATCAAAGTACCGTGTCGGGGCGAGCTTGAAACCCTAAAAGAAGCCACTAACCACTGTGCTAATACGTTAAGTCGAGCGATTTCTGAGCTCAACGAAATTTCCATTGATATGGCAAATGGTCGCTTCGATACCAAACTTAATGCCCCCATGTCAGGTGACTTAGAAAAGCTCAAAAATAATATTAACGATTCTTTGGCATCGATTAATTCGACTATGAACGGTATTGTTCATGTCATGACTAATATTGAGCAAGGTAACTTTAAGGAACAAGTCACCGTGCCCGCTAAAGGAAAATTAGCGCAACTTAAAGATTCGGTAAATAATTCCGTACGCAGCCTTAGCAGTGCGATTGACGGTATCAGCACGATTATGTCTGCACTACGCCAAGGCGACTTTTCTGCGCAACTCGATGCTCCACTCGCAGGCCAATTAGATACCTTAAAACAAGATATCAACTCCAGCATGGCAAACCTAGACAGAGTAATGAAAGAAATAGGCACTGTGATGGCTGGCGTCAGCAACGGCGACTTTAAACAACAAGTGGACGTAGCAGCAACGGGTCAGCTCGCGCAACTTAAAGATAATATCAATGCTTCTGTGACCGCCGTTGATGTTGCTATCTCGGAAATCTCTACGGTGATGATGGCTATTAGCCATGGTCGATTTGACCGCACCATTCAATCTGCGATGTCTGGCCAGCTCGATAATCTCAAAGGTGATATCAACCGTTCGGTCGAGAACCTCAATCAAGTCATTGAAGAACTCGGCAGCGTAATGGGCGCAATGTCCGAAGGAGACTTTAGTCAAAAAATAGAGTTGCCACTACAAGGTCAACTGCAACAACTTAAAGAGAATGTAAATGACTCGACTTTACAGGTCTCTGGGGCTATCTCCGAAGTCAGCAGTGTGTTGGCTAACGTTGCTCAAGGTGACTTAAGTAATCAAGTAAAGGGTGAATATTTTGGCGTGTTTAAGTCTCTTCAGAATGACACCAATACCACAATTAAAAAACTCACCAGTGTAATCGAAGGGATCCAAGCCGCAGCAAATTATGTTGCTCAAAGTGCCGGTGAAATAGCGGCAAGTAACACCGAAATCAGCCAACGCACAGAAGAGCAAGCAGCAAACTTAGAAGAAGCCAGTGCCAGCACCGGCAATATGTTAGATGAACTCACTAAAGTTTCAAACCAATCTGGTGATGCCGTAGGACTGGCAACAAACGCAGAAAACATAGCCAAAGAAGGAGGCAGTTTATCTGCCCAAACCGTAGCTGCAATAATTGAAGTGAACAAAGCCAGTAAAGACATTAATGAGATTGTATCTGTGATTGATGGACTTGCGTTTCAAACCAACCTGCTGGCACTAAATGCTGCCGTTGAAGCGGCACGAGCGGGAGAAAATGGCCGTGGCTTTGCTGTCGTTGCAAACGAAGTACGAGAGCTGGCAGGGCGTAGCGCCGCTTCTGCAAAGCAAATCAAAGAAATTATCTCAAACAGTAATCAAAAGGTAGAGCAAGGGACTGAACTTGCCAATAGTTCCGGTGAAAAGCTGCAACAAATCGTTGGTGCCGTGAGCGATGTAAATAACAACATCATTAAAATCAATGAGTCGACTTCAATGCAGCAACAAGCCATTAAAGAAGTGGACTTGGTGGTGCAAAGGCTAACGGATCTTATTCAAGAAAACTCTGCAATTACCGAAGAAACGATGGCAGCGGCCAGACAAATGGCTGAGCAAGCCCATGAAATGCGCACCCAGTTGAGCTATTTCCGTTTATCAAAGAATGATTACAGCGCCACTGGCAGAGAAGGTGAATTGCTTGTGCATCAATATAATGCATCTTAGGATCTGTTGAGTTTCGAGTTAGAGCATGCCCAACTAAGCCTTTTAGTTGGGCATATTATGCATGTACCAATGTGTATTATGCCAGCGTAAATTTATCCGCATCGAGGTGGGCTGGAAATTTAGCTTTGTACTGCTGCAAGTCGCTCAGTTTTAGCTTTACGGTAATAACTTCTGCTTGGTCATCTGCTGCCGAAACAATGCTATTACCATTGAAGTCAATCGCTTTAGTACCACCATTATGCGCAGTGCTATACCCATCTTCACCTACGCGATTTACCGCAAGCACAAAGCACTGATTCTCAATTGCACGAGCAGCCAGTAGAGTATCCCAATGATTTCGGCGTGCCGCTGGCCAGTTTGCAATATTAATCATAACCTCATAATCGTTCTGATTACGCTGAAATACTGGGAAACGTAAGTCATAGCAGATCTGCGGTAAGAATTTAATGCCTTTTAATTCAAACACTTCACGGTGCTCACCAGCAACGACAAAATCACCTTCATTACCCAAACAAAATAAGTGTCTTTTGTCATAATGCAGTATCTTTCCATCCGGCTGGCACCACACCATACGGTTGGCCTTTTTATCTCCTTGCGGAACCAGTACGCTGCCCGCTACAACAGCCTGAAAGCGCTGAGCACATTGCTGTAAAAACTCGATGGCTGCATCAGCATAGCGCTCAGCATCCGGCTCTTTTACGGCGAAGCCGGTAGCAAATGTTTCGGGTAGCAAAATTAAATCGCTTGGCTCGACATTTTCTAGCAAACGTTCAATATGGGTAAAGTTGGCCTCAGGTGAAAGCCACTGGATATCTGTTTGAACAAGGGTAACGGTTAAAGTTGACATAAGCGTTTTGCAGCCTCTTCTAATGTCTGGTTTTCCTTAGCAAAGCACAATCGTATGACCTTGTCTTCAGGTGCTTGTTGGTAAAAAACGCTGAGTGGCACTGCCGCAACCCCAACCTCTTCCACCAGATAGCGACAAAAGGCAACATCATCAAGATCAGAAATTTCACTGTAATCCAAAAGCAAAAAATAAGTCCCTTCACTTGGTAATAGCGTAAATCGGCTTGACGCTAACGCCTTAACCAGAACATCGCGTTTTTGTTGATAAAATCCACTCAGCTCATCAACGTGCTCAGGGTGTTCAGCAAGCATATCAGCCAATGCAAGTTGTGCCGGAGTGAAGCTTGAGAACGTTACATACTGATGGATCTTTCTAAATTCAACAGTCATTTGCTTTGGCGCCACACAGTAACCCATTTTCCAGCCTGTACTATGAAAGGTTTTACCAAAGCTAGAGATCACAAACGCACGCTCAAACAATGCTGGATCAGTTAATGCGCTCAGATGGGGCAAACCATCAAAGGTAATATGTTCGTATACTTCATCACTGATCAATAACAAGTCATGCTGATTTAGCAGCTGTTTTAGTTGCTCTAAATCTGACGGCTTCAGCGTTTTAGCCGACGGGTTATGCGGCGTATTGATGATAATAGCACGGGTATTTGGGTTGATACTCGCTGCGACTTGTTGCCAATCAATTTGGTAATGCGGCGCAGTCAATGCAATATGCACAGCTTTCCCGCCAGCAAGTTCAATTGCAGGCTCATAAGAGTCGTAAGCCGGATCGAATACAATAACTTCATCCCCTTCAGATACTATTGCCTGAATTGCCACGAAGAGTGCTTCAGTTGCACCCGAGGTCACCGTGATCTGTTCTTGTCCTGAAACACTCACCTGATAACGACGCTCAATTAATGCCGCAACTTGTGCTTGCAAGCTCGGTACGCCAGCAGAAGGCGAATACTGGTTTTGACCTTCGCCAGCATAGTGGCTCAGTTGTGATTTGAGGTAATCAGGCGCATCAAACTCCGGAAAGCCTTGCGATAAGTTGATCGCACCATGCTCGTTCGCTAATGCCGTCATTTGGCTAAATATACTAATTCCAACCTGAGGTAACTTACTTTTCACTGCAACACTCTCTTTCTTATGGTGCTAATCGTGAGTGGATGCTATCATTGCTCAAAATAGATGTATAGCCGTCCAAACGCATTTAATTTATAGGTGTTAACTATGCACACACAAGCCGCAAAACTCGCGCTTATCGACGCAGGAGCTTGGGTTGCTCAGCAAGGCTGGGTTCCCGCGACTGGTGGTAATTTCTCTATCAAAACAGACTCTGGCTTTGTTGTCACGGCCAGCGGCTTTGATAAAGGTAAATTAACACCAGAACAATTTCTGGAATTAGACATCACAGGCACCATCATTGCCGGTAATGGCAAGCCTTCAGCCGAAACCGCATTGCACCTAAAATTATATGAATTATGCGTGGGTGCACAGTGTATATTACACACTCATTCCGTTGCTGCGACTGTGTTATCGCGATTTATTCAAGGCGAGCAATTTCAGATCTGTGGTTATGAAATGCAAAAGTCACTGTCTGGCATTCAATCGCATGAAGAAACCTTATCCATTGCTATTTTTGATAACGATCAGGATATAGAGCGGCTAGCACAGCGCGTGGCGCAATCTCATCAAACTACACCGGTTATACACGGTGTATTGATCCGAGGTCACGGGTTATACGCAGTGGGCCGTACAGTGCAAGAAACGCGTCGTCATATTGAGGGCTTAGAGTTTTTATTTGCCTGCGAATTAGAACGCATTAAATTGGAGGGGCGCCAATGATCAAAGCCATTTTAACAGATATTGAAGGGACAATTACCCGTATCTCATTTGTTAAAGAGATACTATTCCCGTATGCCGCTGTGCATTTACCGCAATTTATTCGCGACCATCAGCATGACACCGCCGTTGCCGAGCAAATTAGTGCCGTCAGAGCAGAATTGGATAATGCCAACGCTGATATTGATACCGTGATTGCCGCACTACTTGAGTGGATCGCCGCAGATAAAAAAATCACGCCATTAAAACAGCTACAGGGTCTCGTTTGGCAGTTTGGCTATACAAACGGCGATTTTACCGGACATTTGTACGAAGATGCCTACCAGTTTTTAACACAACAAAAAGCGGATGGTCGTAATCTCTACGTGTATTCCTCGGGTTCAGTGAAAGCGCAGCAGCTACTTTTTGCGCACTCAGACTATGGTGACATTCGCCCGCTATTTAGTGACTACTTTGATACTAAAGTGGGTGCTAAGCAGGAAGTCTCGGCGTATCAGAACATTATTGCAGCCTTACCGTATGAAGCAGAGCAAATCCTCTTTTTAAGCGATATCGTAGCCGAGCTAGACGCAGCAAAGGCCGCTGGTATGCACACATTACAACTGTTTCGAGATGCACAAACAACATCACCTGAACATCCAGTTATATCAAGCTTTGACCATTTTGATGAAGGGGCATTTTCATGAGTCAACTGACTATCTACCAAGTACAGAATCCAAGCCAAGCTTTGCAACAAGAGCAAGACGCAAACATCATCGCATCTTTGCTCGCAGAGCAAGGCGTACGCTTTGAACAATGGCAAGCTAACACCGATATCACAGCTGAAATGTCACAAGACGACATTATTAGTGCCTACCAGCGCGATATTGAAAGATTAAAAGCGCAAGGCGGTTATCAAACTGTCGACGTGATTTCACTCGCAAAGGGCAACCCTAGTGCCTCGGAGTTGCGACAAAAATTTCTTTTTGAACATACTCATAGCGAAGATGAAGTGCGTTTTTTTGTTAAAGGACAAGGGCTATTCTGCTTACATTTAAACGATAGGGTTTACCAAGTTTTATGTCAGCAAGGTGACCTAATCTCAGTACCAGAAAATACGCCTCATTGGTTCGATATGGGTAGCGATCCAGAATTTACCGCCATTCGCCTATTCAATAATCAAGAGGGTTGGGTTGCAAAAAGCACGGACTCTGAAATTGCAAAACAGTTTCCATTACTTGATTAATCCAAGTCTGAATACTCACAGTGTTAACGAAGCGCTGTGAGTGCTTGCTTACTCATGTTAGGCTCACAACCTTCAACAAAATACACACCGATATGGTTATCACGATAAGCGTGATTATATTTACCGAAAAAATCTGCTTGAAACTTAAACCCAGCGTCACCCAACTCAACCAAAAGCTTATCCACCACATCCCACGACATTGTCAGTGGTGAAAAAAGCAAAGTATTTGTGTGCATGCCGGTTGGAATTTCGGCCTCAGAGGGCGATATAACTAAGCTACCTGTCGTATCGATAAACAATTGTTCAAACACCTGAGGGGGACAACTTGCAACTATATGGATGTAGGTTTTTTGCGGGTGAATAGAGTGGCAACTGCATAAGGCCAGTACAACCACACCAATAATGAACCATCCCTTCATTAGCGACTTTCCTTACTTCAAAATCCCCATAGTAGAACAGCTTGTCTCCAAAAATAAAATGAAGATTTTGTGACCATGTAATAACAGAAAACTGTTAATTTCTAAGGATATAAGTAATAACAGCTGAATATTATTTTGAAATCTTTGATAATATCGAAATTTGTATATCCGTCTTTCTGATTACTAATTTGGTATTTTCATGGTTCTTGAAGCAACACACTCAAAGTATATTGATATAGGATGTTGGCAACTTAATACGGCAACACAAACCATCAACAACAAACACGAGCGCAAAGAACTTGAGCCTCTACTGTTTAAAACACTGATGTACCTTATTAATAACCAAGAGCGGATCATAACGCGGCAGGAACTTGCTGAGCATGTTTGGCAACTTGATTTTGTCGACGACAATACAATTAACCGAGTCATTTTCGAGCTAAGGAAACAGTTAGCGTGTGACCTGCAACCTCAGCCTATGATAAAAACCCATTATCGCAAAGGCTACAGCTTTGCGATACCAACTCCTGAACCGACTGAGTTACCTGGTAAAATATCTGACACCACTGCAACCAGTGAAACGAGTAAGTCTTACCGAGTGCGAATATTCTGTGGCACCTTAATTGTACTCACCGCTTTGATCAGCGCACTATATTTTGCAGCAACACAAACTTTTCAGATGGAAAATACGACTCAACCACAGCCTTCCGCTGAAGTTTTTCATAACCAAATACTCTCTTGGTATCGAGGCCATCATGGCAAACTGTATAACTCACCGGATCAACGCTACCTAGCCTATAATTTTAAAGCCGACACCAATGAAGTTGGGGCTTTAGGAGAGGTAAGACTAATGGATCTTACCACCCAACATGAAAGAGCACTCAGCTTACCGAGCGGTAGTAGCATTTTAGGTTGGTCAGCTGACAGTACATGGATTTATTACTTACATCACTCCGAAACTGAGGGGGAAAACCCTATCTGCGAATACCGCCGCCACCAGTTATCTCTAAAAACAGGCGCTCATGATCAGTTACTCTTTGACTGTTCTGGCGGTCTAATTAGCGCACTGTTTGATTTTGGAAAAGACCGCCTAATATATAGCCGTAGGGGCTATTTAGATGTACCAAACCTAGGCGCCATCTATAGTTATGATATTGAAAAGAAAAAAGAAATTAGGATCACAACACCAGGTAATCATGGGTTTGGTGATCATCTACTAGCAATTATCCCTGAATCGCACCAGCTGATTTTTACTCGTAATATCGGTGATAAAGTCGAGCTACTAGTGACCACTTCAACAGGTCAAAAGACCCTAAAATTGGCAGAGTTCCCGCATTTGCTATGGACTGCGAACTGGAATGCCAAGCAAAAAAGTGTGCTGTGGTTTGATCACAACACCAGTGAGATCAAACGCTATTCCATGCAAAGTTTAAAGGAGCTGCCCGCCGTAAAAGTTGCGGTCGAGCCCACCTCGTACATTTTGCCAATGTCAGAAAACCAATTGCTCATGACGACCTACGGCTATGACCATGACAGTTATGTCATCGATCTTAATACGGGTAAATCAACTCTCTTTGCCAAACCAAATATTTACGAAGTGATCATGGCTTACCTTGGAGATAATGAATTCGCCTACAATGATTCTATTTTCAAAAATGTGGAATCTTACGGGGTCATGCATATCGACTCAAGCCATCGATATTCGCCCATAGCAGCATTAAGCTCGGGCTACTCCATCATCGACTCAGATCCAAACAATCGCCAGATTCTTGTCAAACATATCGCCAACAAACAAGCTGAAGTGAGAAAGTTAGAGTCTCTTGAAGTGCTATTAACTCTGCCCGATAATGAACAGAATGGTGGTACTCGGCTTGGTGGCAATAAGATTGCTCAACTGCGTGCCCACGAGATAACAGATGACAAAATCATTGAACTCATTTTTCTGCATGACAAAATTAGCAAGACCATTACGGTTGACGATATAGTGAGTATTGATTGGTATGACGACCGTCATCTAGTTACCTTATCCAGTAACAGGGATATTTCGTTACTGAATACAGAAACTAATCAGGTAACCCCTTTGATTACTGGAGCCGAACTTGCAAAACGCATCGATAATGTAAAAGTAAGACCAATGATCACCGCCGCGAATGGTGCAATCTACCTCTATAATCGGCAATACGTATATAAGCTTGACGCAAACCAACAAATAACGACTATCTTAGATATCAAAGCTAGCGTGAATGCCGAATCTAGCATTTACTACCTCGATGCTCATGGTGACAAGTTACTGATATCTTACCTCACGAGATATCACAATGAGATAAAGCTATATCACCGCTAAACAGGTGAAGCTTACCGAAGGACACACGTTCTTTTTTACTTAAGCCACTATAGATGCTCGATAATTGAGTTTCTTACTGACAGGTAGGTTTGCAACGGAAAGTGGCAAACTCTATAAGCTCGCCACGGTTGGGATCCTTTCTATTACACTAATCTACTGAATAGTTAATTGCTTTACAGTGAAACCTTTAGCCTCAAGCTGCTTGCTTAGCGTGTTGGCGTCACCAACTACCACATAAGTCATCTCGGCTGGAGTAAAGTACTTGTTCGCCAGCTGATTAAGCTCCTTCTTGCCAACTGTTTCAATTATTTTAGCTCGGACATCAACAATATCGGCATCAACATTATGGGCATGCATCATCGCAAAGAAGTTTAATTTTGCCGCTGGTGTTTCGTATTTCAGCGCATCTCTTTGCGCGATTGAATTTCTTGTGAATTGAATTTCTTCATCAGTTAATCCGTACTCATTAATCTTGCTAAACTCTTGTTGGATTTCTGTCAGCGCATCAGCAACGTTCGCTGCATTAATGCCAGAAGCGAGAACAAACTGACCGGCATCACCATATCCAGAGAAGCGTCCGCCGATACCATACGTATATCCTTTGCTTTCACGCAGGTTTTGATTCACGCGACTGTTAAAGCTGCCAGAGAAGGCAAAGTTCATGATTTGACTTTTAAAGTGCTCCGCAGCTAAATCTTCCGCAGCGGCATGGCGTGCAACACGGATCTGGACCTGAGGTGCATTCTCTTTATGTACCAAATACACGATATTACTATCGAGGGCAGCAAATTTAGGAAGCGCCATGTCCAGCTCACCTTTTCCCTGCCACTGTGATAACGCACTAGTCAAGGCCGACATCAGTTTCGACTGTGCAACATCGGATACGATTGATAACTTACTTCCTTGTGGAAGAATCTGCTGCGCATAAAACGATTTAACATCTGCAAGTTCAATAGTCGCAAGCTCAGCTTGAGACGGCAACCAGGGTTTACTATAGTTTCCTTCTTGATACATCACCTGCGATAATGCGATATCTGCCAGAAATTTTGCGCTATCGCGTTCAGATTTACTATATTCTGAAACCGTGCTTTTAACTCGCGCGAAGTCCGACTCCGAAAACTTTGGTTGTAACAACTTTTCTGACAAGATATCTAGTGTCGCGGTTAAGTTCTTACTTAATGTGGATAGCTTAATCTCAATATATTCAGACTTCGCTTCGAATGTGATCTCAGCACCTAATTTTGCCAATTGCTGTGCCAGCTCTGACGGCGTACTCTGTGTTGTAGCTTGACCCAACATTTCCACCGTTAAAAGTGCGACCCCTGCTTTATTTTCAGGGTCATATAAACGACCAGCAGGGATCTGAAGTAGCAATGTTGTGGTTGGCGTTTCAGTATCAAACGCTCCTAATACGTCTATGCCATTATCAGTTTTAACTTGCCATAAGTCTGGCAATGTAATTGCCTTTGCAACACCTGCCTGTGGTTTAATGCTGCGATCAAAACTATCTGTAATTGAGGGAAGTTGTACTTCGTCTCGTACTTCCTCGGTTGTTTTAGGCTCATAGAACTTCGGCGTATAATTGTCTTGTTGGGCGATAAGTTCTGGCTTTCCTTTTGGTACAATACTCAATACAACATTCGCCTTATTAGCGATATATTGCTCAAATACCCGTTTTATATCTCCAACTTTCAATGCTTTAACATTTGCAAGCTGTTGGGTTAGGAAACCAGGATTCTCATGGAAAGTCTCAAATTTAGCCAGCATAGAAACTTTACCCTCCACGCTTTGCAGCGCTCTCACAATCTCTGCTTCTCTTTTAGTGATAAAAAGATCAACATCTTCTTGGGTAATTTTATTTTGAATATAGTCTGCAACTAACTCATCAATGCGCTTATCTAAGCTAGTCAGTGTCTCACCACTCACCGGATGAGGAAGTGCACCAAAAGCCATTTGACAAGATAGTTCAAAGCATTGATGCCATGCAAATGCCGCTACCGCCTTTTGTGTATCAACCAATTCGCGATATAACACTGAGCTTTCACCTTGCCCAGCAAAATAACCAATCGCATCTAATGCAGCTTCGTCTTTATGCCCCATATAAACCGTTGGGTAGACTTTTCTAAGCATCGGCAGTGATACATTATCTTCATACGAGACATAACGAGACGCAGCTAGTGTACCAGGTTGCTTTGCCGCATCCGAAACAGCTTCCCCCTTTGGAATAGAGCCAAAGTATTTCTGCACTAGTGGTAAAACTTCATCTGGAGATACTGCCCCACCAATTGTCAACGTCGCATTATTAGGTCCATACCAACGTTTGAAAAAGGCTTTCAAGTCATTTGAATTCGCACGATTTAAATCAGACATATAGCCAATCGGCATCCATGAATAAGGATGACCATAGTCATATAATGCCTGATGCAGCTTTTCAAAAGCCTGCCCATAAGGGACGTTGTCGTATCGCATCATGCGCTCATTTTTTACCGCGGCGCGTTGTATCTCAAACTTTTCTTGAGTAATACCTTGAGCAAAGAACCCCATACGGTCCGCTTCTAACCAAAGCATCTTCTCCAATTGATTCACTGGCACTGTTTGGAAGTAATTTGTTCTGTCTGTACTGGTTGTTGCATTTAACTTACCACCGGCTTCCGTCACTATTTTAAAGTGCTCTTCGTCGGCTACATGCTTTGATCCTTGGAACATCATATGCTCAAATAAATGTGCAAATCCTGATTTGCCCATTTCTTCACGTGCAGATCCAACATGGTAAGTTACATCTACATGAACTAAAGGGTCTGAATGATCTTCATGAAGAATAACTGTCAAACCGTTATCGAGTTCAAACTTTTGATAAGCGATCCCAATATCACCGCCCTCGATGTTTTTTTGTTCCACTAATGTTGCACCAGCGTACTTTGATGCATCAGAAGATTGAAATTGACTACAACCGTTCAATGTTGCGGCCATTATGACTGCGATTGCAACTTTGTTTAAAAGCATAAAAAATCCTTACATTTATTTTATAATTTGGCGTTTATCTCGTATGGAACAAAGCTAGAAGCGTTCAGCGTTCCCCGTTGTTGGCAACAAGATTACAAGCCAAAAAAATTTAAGTCGCTTATCGAGTCATCATGAATTTATTTATTTTTATTAGCATTAAAATCAATAAATTAGAAATATAATGGAATTATTTTTTAGTCTTTCGAGCTACAAAGAGTGAAATGCTAGGCAGCGATAAGAGCGTTGGCGTAGCGTTTTATACGCTTAGTCACGACAATACGAGTCAATTGCCTGAGCTTTTGATAAAAATTTAACGGCGGCAGAACTCGATAGTCGACTTGCTCCGTTTGAGTCAGGAAGTATTGAAGGTATTTGTAATGAAGTAAAATAGCCAGCATCAATTACTGGCTATTGCTGTATTTAAAAACTATAACTGCAGAGGTTCTTCTAGGAATGCGAGCACTTTCTTAAAGTATTTCAGACGATGTTCAGGTTTATAGAAACCATGCCCTTCATCTTCAAGTAAGTAATACTGATAAGACTTATCAGCCTTTTTCAGTGCATCAATTAAAGATTCCGCTTGTTCAATTGGCGCTCTTTGGTCCTCACCACCATGTACGATAAGGACAGGAACCTTAAGCTTATCGACATTATAGCTTGGAGAAAATGCCTTTAACTGTTTCTCATCGGTACCAAGTACACGTTCTAAATATGCGACCCCTGAGCTACGCTGAGCAACATCACCTTCTTCAAACATCAGTGGTAAATCGTATACACCAACAACACCGACTGCGCATTGGAATAAGTCGGGTTCTAATATTGCGCTTTGCAATGCAGAATAACCGCCAAAACTTGCCCCCATAATACAAATCCGCTTTTTATCGACGATACCTTTGGAGATTAAGTCACGGGTTCCATCGATGATGTCATATTGAATTTCCTTGCCCCACTTTTGGTAGCCAAGTACTTCAAATGCATCTCCATAACCACCAGAGCCTCGGAAGTTAACTTGTAATACGGCCATTCCTCTGCTCGCTAGCATTTGTACCTCAGGGTCAAACTGCCAATAATCTCTTGGCCCATGAGGTCCACCATGAGGCATAACAATCAGAGGAAGGTTTTTCTTTTCTGCGTTTATTGGTGTTGTTAGATATCCATGAATAGTGAGTCCATCACGGCTTGTGAATTTAACAGGCTCGACTGTAGACATTTGATTTGGTTTAATCCAGCCTCTTGCAGACGCAAGATATTTCATCTTGTTGGCTTTACTATCATAAAGGTAGTAATCCCCAGGATTGGTATCGCTGCTTGCGAATACAACCACTTGTCCACCATCTCTCGTGCTACTTACAATACGTATTTGATTTCCAGGGATCGAGGCTATCAGAGACTTTAGGCGTTGACTCCAATCAGCACTTTCATCAATAAATGCATAGGTAGGATATCCGGGGTCTAGTTCAATAGCGAAAGGGGATTTATCAATCGGATCTATCCATACTTTTGTTGGATCAACCACTTTATCTTGAAAAACATGAGTAAGTTTTTTGCTTTCTAAGCCTAGTTTATAGAAGGCCATGGGCTCACCAGACGTAGATGCTGAAAGATAAACTGACGTTCCAGTTTTATCGAATCCATGCATCCAGAAATCATCTAAGTCATTTTCTAGCGTAAGTTCAGTCCACTCTGCATTCGCATTTTTGCGAATATAGACAAATGAATTGCCATCATCATCCTCAGATGCGACGGCGCGAACCTCTCCTTGGTGATCAGTCAAAAAGCGCCCCATTTTTCTTGGGGAGTTTGTCACTTTGCGCCTAACACCAGTGTGAACGTTGACCTCGTAAACTCGTGTAGTAGGCTCTTTCGAGCCAGTCCAAGGATAGGTCACAATCAACATCTTGTCTTCGTCATTGACCAAAGGGTCAAGAATGTAAGATGTGCCATACAGCGGGGTAGCTTTGCGCAAACGAGAACCCGTTTGTCCCTCACCTTGGTAACCCACCAAATACTTACCACGGCTTCCATCTACATTTACGCCGAATAACTCTCCATGAAACTCAGGGTGATCTTTCCAGCCTCTTATATATTCCTTTTCTAATACCACGCGATCATCATTCACCCATTCATAGCGGCCGATTTGAGCATTGTCATTGAATCGCACGGCATGAATCAGTTTGAATTTATCAAGTTGTAAAAAACCTAATGTGTTTTTACCTTCTCTTTTAGTGATAAAACTAAGATATTCTCCGTTAGGTGATATCTTCACATCAGAAAACTCACTACCTTTACTAAACGACTCTAGTGGTATTTCCTGTTTAGCGAATGCCTTAGCAGCTAAGGGCAACAGCATCAAAGCAATAAACTTCTTCATCCTGTTTTACTTTCTCCATTTATATCGAAACACAAAATGGGGACATTTTAACAAGATTTTGGATATACGAGTAGTTCAAGTAATTACAAATGTTTAACTTTGTGAAAATACACCTTGGGCAACCTCATCACCCGTAAACAACCCCGTATCCAACACCCATCCGGTGATCAAACTCGCTGGCGTAACATCGAATGCAGGGTTGTATACCTCAGCATTGTTGGGTGCCCATTGGCAATCACCAAAACTACCACTGACACCTGTTACTTCGCTTTTGGCGCGTTGTTCTATTGGAATGGCTGCGCCATTTGGACAGCTGCTATCTAATGTTGTGATCGGGGCAACCACATAAAAAGGAATATTATGGAAATGGGCTAACACCGCGAGATTATAAGTGCCGACTTTATTCGCAAAATCACCGTTTGCCGCAATCCTATCTGCACCCACAAAGATTTTATCGACTTTACCCGCCGCCATTAAACTCGCAGCCATATTGTCACAGATTAGCGTGTATGGGATTTGCCATGTATCTAGCTCGAACGCAGTAAGCCTACCACCTTGTAACAGTGGCCTGGTCTCATCAACCCAAACATGAATGTCACCATGTTGTTTTGCAGCATGATGAATTACGCCAAGTGCGGTGCCTACACCTGCCGTTGCCAGCGCGCCAGTATTACAGTGGGTAAGAATATTGTCTCCCGCATTCACAAGCTCCGCACCTATGTTTGCCATACGGTCACATAGCGCAGTGTCTTCTTCAAATAACTGTTCAGCGGTTGTGATCACTTGTTGTTGCCAGTCAATCGCTTGCAACGCTTCACGCAATTTCGCCATGCAGTGCATTAAATTCACCGCAGTAGGGCGCGTGGCTTCAAGTTCATCTATCGAACGGGCGATTGTGTCTTTATCTTCTCCCTGTTCGGCGAGATAACCAATTAACAAACTTGCCGCTAAACCGATAAGCGGAGCGCCGCGAACCTTAAGTGTCAGAATGAGCTCGCTCATCGTCGCAACGTCGCGGCATTCATGCCACACCTGTTGATGTGGCAGTAAGTATTGATCCAATACCTGTACCACACCCGATTCGAATTTAAGACTACGTGCAATTAAGGTTTTCATGACATCCCGCTCTTTCAAAGTGTACTAATGATATTTTACATCAAGATCTAAAGAAGTATAGACATCTAAACATTTAAAAATATAGAATGCTAATAGCAAAAATCCACAAGGTGCAGAAACATGTCGAGCTACATTGAATTTGATGCAAAAAAAGTTATTGATTACATTACTAATTTAGGAAGCTTCTTTGATAAAGATGCAAGCTTATCTTGTTATGAGTTTGGTGATGGCAATCTGAATTTGGTTTTCCGCGTGCAAGATACGCAAGAAAATAGCATCATCGTCAAGCAAGCTTTGCCTTACGCTCGATGTGTGGGTGAAAGCTGGCCACTGACGTTAGACAGAGCCAGAATTGAAGCCAGTGTATTACAACGCCATGGTGAGATCTGCCCAGATACCACAGCAAAAGTGTTGCACCATAATACGGAGTTAGCACTAACCGTGCTGGAAGATCTCGGTCATCTACGCATTTTACGCGGTGAATTAAACCAAGCGAATACCTTTACAAGACTCAGCAAAGACGTCGCAAATTATCTAGCAAAAACCAGCTTTTACCACTCAAGTTTTTACTTAACACCGAGTGAAAAAAAAGCCCTAGTCACCGAGTTTACTAATCCTGAGCTGTGCGCTATCACAGAAGATTTATTCTTTGACGACCCATACCGCGATGCTGAAAGAAACAACTTTCCAGAGGCGTTGCAATCATCTGTGGAAATACTGAGAAAAAATAAGACGTTATTAGTTGAAGTGGCAAAACTCAAAGCCCAATTTCTCAATGCACCAGAAACTTTACTTCACGGTGATGTCCATACTGGCAGTATTTTCGTCGACGCCGAGCACACTAAGCTAATCGATCCAGAGTTTGGCTTTTTTGGCCCCATTGGCTTTGATTTAGGCTCATTTATCGGCAATTTACTGCTTAACTACTGTGCCCAACATGCTCGTATTAACGCTCTGCCAAAACGTCGAAATATGCAGGTGTATTTACTCGATAATATCGCCACCACCCTATCTAACTTCTATGCCACTTGGCTTGAACTGGCGAAAACACAAACACGCGATCTCTCATTGCAAGCAGATGGCTATGCGGAATACTTCCTCACCAAGGTACTGCAAGACGCGGTTGGTTATTGTGGGTGTGAATTGATCCGCCGCACCATTGGTCTCGCACATGTTGCAGACATTGATGCGATTGAAGATGAAGACGCGCGCTTAGCGGTACAACAGCGAGCACTACACTTAGGTGAACAGCTCATCATTAATGCCAATAAATGCCGAACGACCGATGATGTGTACCAGCTAATAATTAGTTTTGTAAACTAAACTAGCTTAGGCTAATAAAATGATAAAAGCCCAAGGTTACTACTTTGGGCTTTTTTATTAGAGGGATAATCTCGATTACTTACGCGCTTGATTCATCGTGGTTTCAATATATTTGTCGATTTGCTCTTCAAGCACAAATAATGGCACAGAGCCATGACGTAAGATTTGGTGGTGAAATTCACGGATATCAAATTGATCACCCAGTGCTTTTTCCGCTTTGCGACGTAGCCGCTTAATGGTTAGTTCACCAATTTTGTATGACAGTGCTTGAGCTGGCCACGAGATATAACGATCAGTCTCCGTTTTAACATTATGTAAGGACAAGGCAGTGTTGTCTTTCATAAAGTTCATCGCTCGTTCGCGGCTCCAACCAAACATATGCATGCCGGTGTCTACAACCAAACGAGCCGCTCGCCACATCTCGTAGGTTAGACGACCAAAGTCACTGTAAGGGTCTTGATAAAACCCCGCTTCGATACCCAAAAACTCAGAGTATAAGCCCCACCCTTCACCAAAGGCTGAAATATATTCGTTACGACGATATTCCGGTAGGTAATCAAGCTCGGCATTCAAGGAGATCTGCAAATGGTGACCAGGCACGGCCTCATGTAGAGTCAATGCTTCTAATACGTACAACGGGCGCTTATCCAGCGCGTAGGTATTTACCCAATAATAACCTGCATCAGTATCACTGCGTGCCCCCGAATAACGCCCAGTCGTATATTTAGGCGCAATACTCGCAGGTACTGGGGCGACACCGTATGGCTTTCTTGGTAATGTATGGAATAGCTTAGGTAGCTGAGCATCCATCTTCTTTGCTATATATGCAGCTTCTTTAAGTAACGCTTCGGGGGTTTTAGCATAAAACTGTGGATCGGTTCTTAAGAACTGCACAAAGTCGGCAAAAGATCCCTTAAAGCCTACTTTTTTAATAATTTTTTCCATCTCCGCACGGATCCGAGCCACCTCTTTGAGACCAAGTTCGTGGATCTCCTTAGGCGTCATATTCGTGGTGGTATAGTATTTCGCTCGATTCGCATAAAACGCCTCACCATTTGGTGTCGAAGAAATTCCAATTTCAGTTCTCGCCGCAGGACGATACTCATTGACAAAGAAATTAAGGTAATCTTGATACGCTGCGATCACATCGCCTTTAATAATCTTTTTGGCACGCTGTTGCAGTGCTTTAAATTCGGTATCAGGCAAACCCGCTTGGTTTTGCGTAAACGGGCCATAAAACTCGGATTTTGTCACATCATCAACGATATAAGCTTCGATAGAACTTTCATAACCTTCAAGCACCGCTTTCGGCTGAGTCAGGCCAACCGCCATACCTTCTTTCATCCAGTCGATATTTTGCTTAAAATAGCGTGGAACCTGCTGCAAACGTGCCAAATATAGCTCGTAACCAGCACGTTTCTTAAAGTCATGACTCGAGATCATAAAAGACAGACCGGAATGAAAGCCGTATTCCGAGGTGAGCGGCACATAGTGGCTATGAAAACGATATTCATCGACGCTGTTTTGCACTTGTGCACGCAAAATAGTGAGATTGATTTGATTTTCCTCACTTAGCGCTGAAGTGTCGATATTATCGAGCTGAGCCAAAAACTGTAGACGCTGCTGATTTGTAGTCGCCAACTTTTCTGCACTGAGGTTTGGTAGCAGAAACTCTGCTTTTGTATCACTGCGACCATAGGCATTGTTATCACTTCTAAATTTCATAACGCTGCCCGCTATTTGAGTAAACTCAGCGTTATTGTCAGTTCCGGTAATAGCACAACCAGATAAAGCGACAGTTAAATAAACGGCGACGCTTGAACGTTTAGTCCACAGCTTTAATTTTGGTGATAACACGCTGACTTCCTCAATACTTTGTTGTTACTCAGTTCGCGGTAAAATAGCCAAAAAATAATGATTATCCATCGCTCTGAGCTTTGTTATGGTGAAATGAACTTTCTGCTAGTCAAAGTAGGAGAGTCCCGTAACAGATGCAACTTAATTCGACAGAATCACGAATATCTCAGATCGAATACAATTTACTCAACCTAGTAAAAATTGATGAGAAAATCAGCAATTCAACAAAAAAATGTAAATTTTCTATTTCAAAGACAAATTTTTTACTTTTAAATTCGGACGATACAGATTAATGTAGGTCTAGTGCAATTAGGACAAGAGTTACACCGAAGGAGCTGGTGGTAGTTCATTAACGTTTGATAATTAATTGTTGTGGTAAATGAAATGATGTTCCATGATCCCATGGCTGTTGCCCAAGAAAAAATGACACAGGTGTGCCTGTTTTTAGAGCAACATCATTTGCCGCCTACGCCTTTAAATTATCAGGTTGCTTATACCCATATTAGTGCCACAAATAAAGATCTCGACTGTGCCATCAACAAAGCCATCAAAGCGCACACAAAAATAGACTGCGTATTCATTGAGCAACTCTACTACCAATTTTTAGATCAAGGTCAAAAAACACAATCTGAATTGCTTGAAGGTGTTGATTCTTTGGTGACTGAATTACACGAAAATGCAGAAACCTCACAAAAGCAGGTTATTCGCTTTGCCCAACAAGTCAGTCAATGTGTACATAATTTAGATGAACACAACATTCAAAAGAGTAAGCGCGCACTATCAACACTCACCAAACAAACTGAGCTATTGCTAAAACAGCACAAACAATTTAAACAAGCGTTAATAAAATCGCGTTTAGATTATGAACGTAATCAAAAGTTACTACTCGACTTGCGTAAACAACACTTATTAGACCCACAAACGGGTCTTTATAAGCGTCACTATCTTCATCAAAAAGTGTCCCTATGGCAATCGCAGCAAAAATCCGTCTGTGCGCTTTCTATTCAAGTTGATAACCTTGACGAGTTTTCAACGCGGTTTGGTGATGTTGTGGGTGAAGTTGTGCTTAATCGTATCGCCAATAATATCAAACGTTATGTCATTGAAAGCGGCTTACCTGGTCGCACAGGTAAAAAAGAATTCACGGTTATCCTTGCCGATGTAGATTTAGATACCGCGAGTGTTATCGCGGAAAAAGTGCGTAAAGGTGTTGAGCGATTAAAGTTTGTCAGCGCGAAAGGGAAAATTCCATTACCTAATGTGTCTCTGGCCCTTGGGATAGCCCAACTTGCACCAGAGCAAGACTTTAATATGTTGGCAAAACGCGCAGGTTACGCTGCACAGAAAGCACATTCTCTCGGCCAACACTGTTATATTAGTCACTGATCCGCAATATCCTCTTTTGTTTGCATTTTCAACAATACAACACGGATAAGAAATTGCACCTACGGCTACCAATCAAGTACACTAGCAACCATAGTTGCAGAGTAATGATGGAACCCACATGAAAGAGTCACAAGACAATACTACCCACTTTGGATACAAAACAGTCGAGACCGACAAAAAAGCCTCTATGGTTGCAGACGTATTTCATTCTGTAGCTGCAAAATACGACATCATGAATGATCTGATGTCATTCGGTATCCATCGTTTGTGGAAGCGTCAAACTATTGCCTGCTCAGGTGTACGCGCTGGTCACAAAGTACTTGATCTTGCTGGCGGTACGGGTGATTTAACCGCAAGATTTAGCGAATTAGTTGGTGATAAAGGACAAGTTGTTTTAGGTGATATTAACGACTCAATGCTTAAAGTAGGCCGCGAAAAATTACGCGACTCGGGACTTGTTGGCAATATTGAATACGTTCAAATGAACGCAGAAATGCTGCCATTTGACGATAATACTTTTGATGTCATCACTATTGCCTTTGGTTTACGTAACGTAACTGATAAAGATAAAGCATTGCGCTCAATGTACAGAGTACTAAAGCCAGGTGGACGCTTACTGGTACTTGAATTTTCAAAGACAGATAACGAGGCGCTGGCAAAGCTATATGATATGTATTCATTTACACTATTACCTGCAATGGGCAAATTAGTTGCAAATGACAGTGAGTCTTATCGCTACCTTGCAGAATCTATTCGCATGCACCCAGATCAAGAAACGCTAAAATCCATGATGGATGAAGCCGGTTTTGAACAAACTGACTACCAAAATATGACCGGAGGCATCGTCGCCCTTCATCGCGGCTTTAAATTCTAGGAGTTGCTGTGTTAGCTTCATTACTTGGCGCCGTACTTGAGACGGCTTTAAACAAAGGCCTTAAACTCTCACCTGAGCTAAAGCATGTGCTAAGTAAAGGCCAACACAAAGTGCTCAGTGTTGATATTCGAGATCAAAATACTTGTTTAGCTGTGACTTACACAGGCATTAACATTCACGTTTTATGTCCTTTTGATGGCGAAGCCGATTGCTCAATTAGTGCCGATTTACCAACCTTGCTTGAGCTCAAAGATCCAAGCCAACTCACTGCGCTTATCCGTCAAGATAAGCTCGATCTTGAAGGGGATTTGGCGCTCGCACAACTATATAGTAATGCATTAGCAACACTTGAGATTGATTGGGCGGAACACCTCGCCAAATATGTCGGTGATGGGCCCGCACAAGTTGCCGTAGATACCTTTCATAAGTTAGCGCATCGCGCAAAGCAAGATGGACAGGTAGCCAAGGCAACCCTAACTGGGTTATTTCAAGATGAGTTGAAGGTTGCGCCTCACCCGCTCGAGTTTCAACAGTTTAAGCAGCAAGTGAGAACATTAAACAATCAAGTCGAAAGCTTAAATCAACGCCTCAGCGCATTACTTCAGCAGAACAAAGGAAATTAGGTTGTCTTTACTTCGCTTGCATCAGATCACCAAAACATTTTTAACCTATGGTTTAGACGAAATCGTCCCTGCGCATAAGCAGCCTTGGTACGGTAAACTCGCTCGAGCGAGTTTGTTTTGGCTGCGCAACAAACATAAAGACAAACCAGTAGGCACACGCCTACGTCTGGCACTACAAACTTTGGGGCCGGTGTGGATCAAGTTCGGCCAGATGCTTTCGACCCGTCGAGATTTACTACCACCAGATATTGCTGAAGAACTTGCATTTTTGCAGGATCAAGTTCAACCATTTGACCCCGCGATGGCACAAAAGCTCATTGAGCAAGCGCTAGAAATCGACAATATTCATGAATACTTTGCTGAATTTGAATCAAAACCGCTGGCTTCAGCCTCGATAGCGCAAGTACATGCAGCCAAGCTACAACACAAAGATGAGTTGAAAGATGTCGTGATCAAAGTTATTCGTCCCGATATCGAGAAACAAATCCATGCAGACCTCTCTTTAATGGAGCGTTTCGCTAAAATCGTTGTCAACTTACTCAGCGAAGGAAAACGCCTGCGCCCAGTGGAAGTTGTTAGGGAATACAAAAAAACCTTACTCGACGAGCTAGACTTGATGCGAGAAGGCGCGAACGCAATTCAACTCAGACGCAACTTTGAAGACTCAGATTCACTGTATATCCCTGAGGTATATAGTGATTATTCACGTAAAAACGTGCTGGTGATGGAACGCATCTACGGTATTCCGGTTTCAGACACCGAAGCCTTGTTAGCGCAAGGCACCAATATGAAATTGCTAGCCGAGCGCGGTGTGGAAGTCTTTTTCACACAGGTATTCCGTGACAGTTTTTTCCATGCGGATATGCATCCTGGCAATATTTTTGTCTCTCGTGAAAATCCTCATAACCCTAAGTATATTGGCATAGATTGCGGCATAGTTGGCACCTTAAACCGTGAAGATAAACGCTATTTGGCCGAAAACTTTATCGCCTTTTTTAATCGTGATTATCGTCAGGTTGCACAGCTTCATGTGGATTCTGGGTGGGTTCCGGCAGATACCTGCGTAGAAGAGTTTGAGTTTGCCATTCGCACTGTATGCGAACCCATTTTTAACAAACCGCTTGCAGAAATCTCTTTTGGTCATGTGCTAGTAAATTTGTTTAATACGGCAAGACGGTTCAATATGGAAGTACAACCACAGCTAGTATTATTGCAAAAAACCCTGCTGTATGTAGAAGGCCTAGGGCGCCAGCTTTATCCGCAGTTAGACCTGTGGAAAACGGCCAAACCTTTTTTAGAGCATTGGGTGCAAGAACAAGTTGGCCCACTCGCGGTGGCGAAAAAGCTATATGCAAACTTACCATTTTGGGCTGAAAAAATGCCTGAACTGCCAGACTTAATTTACCAAAATCTCAAGCGCCGCCCACCTCCAACTGTCACACAAAAAGCAGATACTGCGACTAAGCCTCTATTATTGGGCTTAGCAGCGAGCAGTTTTGCAATTATATCGGGATTGAGCTTTATTTTTGACAAGCCTGTCGCAAGTAGCCTACTTGCGATTATTGCCGTGCTAGTATTTATTGGCGCATGGCGTAAAACAGGGTGATTTTTTGCTCGCTAGGCGTATAATCATTATTCATAAGCAGTAAGTATCAATGGAGTTATTATGGGATTCGGTGGGATCAGTATTTGGCAATTACTTATTATTTTAGCCATCATTGTTTTGTTATTTGGAACTAAAAAACTACGTGGTATTGGTAGTGATTTGGGTGGTGCAGTTAAAGGCTTTAAAAAGGCGGTATCGGATGAGCAAACTGCGACCGACGCTGAGCCAGAAAAGTTAAAAAATACAACAACTGAGCAAGCACAATCGGTATCAGAGAAAGAAAAAGATAAGGTGTAATTCAACATGGGTATGTGGGAGTTAGTGGTCGTTCTTATCGTTGGCCTAATTGTACTTGGCCCTGAACGTCTTCCCGTTGCAATCCGCACCGTAGCAAGATGGATAAAAACGGTAAAATCTGTCGCCAATTCAGTCAAGGCTGAAGTGAGTGAAGAATTACGTGTTCACGAGCTACATAATAACTTGAAGAAAGCGGAACAACAGGGAATGCAAGATTTGGCCCCCGAACTCAAGCAATCCGTTCAAGAATTACAAGATGCGGCTGAATCAGTCAGACATTCTTATAAATCAACCGAAAATAATAAAAACAAAGACTAATTAATCTAGCAGTTAGATAGTTCAGTCAAAGGCTAGCTTTGGGTAATTAGACGCCCAGCCGCTCTTTTTGTTATATCTAACTGGAATTATATTCGTACGAGTCAAGTTACATGACAGAATCAGCCCAAAGTGGATTTATAGCTCACCTTGTTGAGTTAAGAAACCGCTTAATGAGAGCGTTATTGAGCGTTTTCGTTATCTTTGTTGCTTTGGTGTACTTCGCCAATGACATCTATGCCTTCGTTGCAGCACCGCTTGTCAATAGCTTGCCTAGCAACACAACCATGATCGCTACAGATGTTACAGCGCCGTTTTTTGCTCCCTTTAAATTAACGCTTTTTGTGTCACTATTTGCCGCTGTGCCTTTTATTTTGCATCAGGTGTGGGGCTTTATCGCACCCGGTTTATATAAACACGAAAAACGTATGCTCATTCCTATATTACTTTCTAGTGTGCTGCTATTTTATGGCGGCATAGCATTTTGCTATTTTGTTGTCATGCCTATCATACTTGGCTTTTTTACCAGTGTGGGGCCAGAAATGATGACATTGTCACCGGATATTAGCAGTTACCTTGGCTTTATTCTTAAGCTATTTTTTGCTTTTGGCATCGCCTTTGAAATTCCAGTCGCCATTATGCTTATATGTTGGAGTGGCATGACAACCCCTGCGAGCTTAAAAGAGAAACGACCTTATGTTGTCGTTGGTGCTTTTGTCATCGCAATGTTTTTAACTCCACCAGATGTTCTATCTCAAACTTTATTAGCGTTACCTATGCTACTCTTGTTTGAGTTGGGGCTCATTCTAGCCAGATTTTACAGCGCTAAACCACAACAACAGGAGTCAGAACAATGAAAAAAACCATGATACTGTTCGCACTAGGATTTTCCTCTTTATGCGCCGCAGAGCCGATAAATACGCAGGCGCTACAAGCTTGTACTCTGATTGAAAATGATTTTAAACGACTCATGTGTTACGACAATGTGATTGCTAATAAACCAATCACTGAAACACATTCAAGCAAAGCGCCCATAAACAAAGATAAAATAAACACAGCGCGCAATGAAAAAAAAGTAGAGTTGAAAGAAGATGGCTTTGGTTTAGAGCATAAAGTTAAAGCGGCAAGCGAAGAAATCGAAGAAATTACAGCTAAACTCGTTAAAACAACCACTCAAGGCCGCGATAAAATGGTATTCACCTTGGACAATGGTCAAGTATGGCGGCAAGTTTCTTCAGAAACTTTTTTCGCCAATGAAGGAGACACATTAATTATTGAACGCGCGTCTTTTGGCTCGTTTTTAATGAAGAAAGCGGGCTCAAACCGTACAACGCGAGTTAAACGAGTTAACTGATGAACACGATGTTCGATGCTGGTGTAAACCTCACCAGCTCGCAATTTTCATCCGATTTGGCCGAGGTAATTGCTAGAGCCAAAAACGCTGGCATAGCATCTATGCTCGCCATTGGCTGCGATTTAACAAGCAGCGAACAAAGTATTTCACTCGCTGAGCAATACCAGCTTTATTGTACAGCAGGTGTCCACCCTCACGACGCAAAAGATGCAACTGACACGCTCTACGATGATCTCCTCACTCTTTTAAAAAGTAGTGACAGAGCTATTGCTGTTGGTGAATGTGGCTTGGACTTTAATCGCGACTTTTCACCAAGGCCGATACAACAAAGCGTGTGCTTGACGCAACTGCAGTTAGCAGAAGCTATTGATTATCCAGTGTATCTACATGAAAGAGACGCGCACGATGCGCTATTTTCGTTGCTGCAAGAAGTTAACGTTCATGGAGTACTACACTGTTTTACTGGTGACCATAACGCACTACGACGTTACTTGGACTATGGGTTAATGATAGGCATAACAGGTTGGGTTTGCGATGAACGTAGAGGCCAAGCACTACAAGATCTAATCCAATACATCCCCCTAGACCGATTACTGTTGGAAACTGATGCGCCCTACCTACTACCAAGAACAATTAGCCCAAAACCCAAGTCTCGCCGCAATGAACCAATGTATTTATCTTATGTGGCTGAGCAAATTGCACACCTAAAACAATGTCCTGTCACGGAAGTGATGAGCACGACTTCGGCTAATTTTAAACAGTTGTTTGTGAGGTAAAGCCAGTAATGCGCATTGTGTTGTCTTTACTTATATTGATATACAGCTCTGCTGTATTTTCTGCCGTCACTATTTCAGAGTCATTTAAGGTAGAACACCAAGTAAAGCTAAGTTACACACTGAGTAAATATGCATCGTTAAACGAACTGCTTGCGGCTCCTGTCGAATGGCATAGCAGCACCCAAATCCCCACAGGCCTTAGACCTGTAGCGAAGTACTTATGGTTAAAAATAGCGCTGCACAATACCAATAACTCGCTCACACCAGTATTGGTAAGTATAAACAATAATCTCATCGATGCGGTAACTGCCTATCATGTCAGGCCGAACCATCCAATATTCAGCTTAGATATGGGCGATGCCTTGCCACTGATTAAGCGACCACTAAAGTACGAATCTCTAGTTGTTCCGCTTGAGCTGCAGCCACAAACGCGAAGCCATTTATACTTACAGATCAGTGATGAGGGGGTTATCACGGCTCCTCTTGCAATTTGGGAGCCGAATGAATACCTCCAATTTAAGAGTAAATTTAATCTTATTTTTGGAATTTTAGCAGGCTTTGTACTAGCACTCGCCCTAACCAATGCCACACTCTATTGTGTTACAAAAAAAGGTTACTTTTTATGTGCCACTTTGTTTATCGCTACAGTATGGCTTTTCAATGCACATATCTATGGCTTTGGTTATCGCTATTTTTACTCTTCATGGCAGTGGTTTCAACAGTATGGTCAAGGCATGATGATGTTATTGCTCAGCGCACTGCTGTTGCCCGCTTTGAGTTATTGCTCAGGAAAGTCATTGCTTGCGCACCCAAAGCTGACGAAAAGAAAGGCCATTCTAGCGACATTGTGCTTGTTTCTGCTCATTGCTTTTTTACCTGTTTCTCAGTCTCTCCTGCTAGCGCTTGGCATCAGCTTTATTGTCTCTGTATTGATTATCTATACGCTCGCTCGTGTTAACCACAAGAGCCGAAATATCTTAATCGCAATCGCGCTCTGCCACTTTATCGTAATTAGCTACCAGTTTACGGTTGAGCTGGGGGTTCAGTCCGGCAGCTTTTTGAACCATTTGGGTTACTTTGGTATTTTTGTCGTTGAAGCCACGTTGCTGAGTTACCTACTCATACGTCTATATATATTTCAAAGAGATGAAAAGCTGGCCAAGCAACAGCAACGGCTAGCTCATACTCAAGCTGAAGATGCCCTATTAAAAGAAAAGCTTAAACTACAAGAACAGGCCCAGTACGACTTAGAGTCCAACATTGAGGAACGCACTTTTGAGCTTCAAGTCACATTAAGGGAACTTGAGGATAAAAACCGAGAGCTGGAGCGCATGAACATGGAAGATCCACTCACAAAAGTGAAGAACCGGCGCTATTTCGACAAGCGTTTACAGATGGAAGTACGTCGTTCAAGACGAGAGCAGACAGTATTGAGCCTTGTTATTTTTGATATCGATCACTTCAAAAAAATTAACGACAAATATGGTCACTTGGCTGGTGATCAAGCAATTTGCGAATTTGCCAACTTAATAAAATCACACTTGCGGCGACCACATGATGAAGTGTTCCGCTATGGTGGTGAAGAGTTTATTTTGCTACTACCAAACACCCCAGAAGAAGGTGCTGTCGGAGTAGCTGAACGCCTGAGAGTGGCTACAGCAGATCTCAATATCAAATTTGGTGAAGATACGCTTAAGTTGACCACCAGTGCAGGCGTTTATAGTGCAGTGGTTAGCGATCCACATAACCCACAGCTTTACACTGACAATGCGGACAAAGCCTTGTATCAAGCAAAACAGCAAGGTCGTAATCGTGTTGTTACTTTCAAACCCAATCAGGAGAACTAACGTGGCTCAATCAGGACTCGATCTTTTCCCCCTAACTCGCATGCGCAGAATGCGTCGCGATGACTTTTCAAGACGTCTAATGAGCGAAAGCACGCTAACGGTTAATGACTTAATCTATCCAGTATTTGTATTGGATGGTGAATCTAAGCGTGAAGCTATCCCATCAATGCCAGGTATTGAGCGTTTATCTATTGATCTATTAGTTGAGGAAGCCAAGCAACTAGTAGAGCTAGGGGTTCCTGCCATCGCCTTATTCCCAGTAACACCGGCGGAACAAAAATCGTTACTAGCTGAGGAAGCATACAACCCTGAAGGGATTGCACAAAGAGCGGTACGTGCTATTAAAGCAGCATGTCCTGAGCTTGGTGTGATCACCGATGTTGCATTAGACCCATTCACAGTCCACGGTCAAGACGGTATCTTAGATGAAGATGGTTATGTCATGAATGAAGAAACCGTGGAAGTACTAGTCAAACAAGCGCTTTCGCATGCAGAGGCAGGTGCCGATATCGTCGCCCCTTCCGACATGATGGATGGCCGAATTGGCGCTGTTCGTGAAGCACTTGAAGAGTGCGGTTTTATCCATACTCGTATCATGGCGTACTCTGCCAAGTATGCATCGAGTTATTATGGCCCTTTCCGCGACGCGATTGGCTCTGCAGGCAACCTAAAAGGTGCAGACAAGAAAACCTATCAAATGGATCCTGCTAATTCTGACGAAGCATTACGTGAAGTGGCTTTGGACTTACAAGAAGGTGCAGATATGGTGATGGTAAAGCCAGGTATGCCATACCTAGATGTTGTCAGACGCGTTAAAGATGAGTTTGGAGTACCAACATTTGCTTACCAAGTCAGCGGTGAATACGCCATGCATAAGGCCGCGATTGATAACGGTTGGTTGGCCGAGAAGCCTGTTGTACTGGAGTCTCTGCTAGCATTTAAGCGTGCTGGTGCAGATGGCATTTTGACTTACTTTGCAAAACAAGCCGCAATTTGGCTGAATGAAAAATAGTCTGCATGTAGGTAGGCGAGTTACCACCTACCTTCCTTTCCTTAAATATACTTTAACTTATGCTTATTAGTTGAATTTACCTGCAACAAGGACTAGCGTTCAAGAATCAAGAATCAAGAATCGAATCAAGAATCAAGAATCAAACAGCATAATATACTTGTTTTATTTTGCGGTAGGTAAACTATCGTTTTATACATTAAGGAAGATGAAAATGAATATTAAAAATATATTAATCACTGCAGGAATACTTTTTGTATCGTATAACAGTACAGCTTTTGATCCAAACACAGCTTTCTATGATGCAAAAATATGTACCAACTGCAACTATTCTGAGGCCAAGGTAATTGCAAGAAGCTTCGAACCCGTTGTCAACTGTAGTAGAGGTCCAACTGGCCCCTGGGAAGACGTATGTAGCGCAAGTACTAGACGTATTGTAGTTAAAAATTTAGCAACAGGAGCAGTATACGGCTTCTCTCATGGATATAATTTTCAAGGTGGAGCTTATGAAGATATGCAGAGATATGTGGAACCAATAAATAACCTTCCCAGTGATGTTAATTTAATGCTACAACACGCTATTAATGCTTCAAAAAATATTCAAGACGCTGTACAGCAGGTAGAATCTACATTATCTCTTGATCTTTTAACCTCCCTCAGTCTAAATAGCAATGAAAGCTTGGCTTTAAACTCTTGCACTAACTCCCCTTCTTACGCAGCTTTCAAAGCCTCCAGAAGTAGCAGCGCTTTTTCAAAAGTACAAAGAACCGCTCAGCAGAAATATGATAGTAGTGCGGTGAACCGCAGTTCATATACTTTATCACGATTCACTTCTGTAGGTTTTACCGCTGGCGCAGGCTCAGTTGGCATGCAAGGCTCTTTTGAGCACCTGGCACAGTCTAACTCAGCAGTGACTAGATATGTCTCTGATAGTGATGTTCCCCATGCCGAAAACCAAGTTGGTTATGTTATCTCCCTAAAATCTGGAGGTGTTATTGAGCTCACTTTGGACACATCGAGAACAAGGTTTGAGGGGTTAACACTTGCAAGTCTAAGTGCGAACTTCACGCACGCGTCAGAAGTAAGTTCCTGTCTTGCCGCTGCACTAGATGAGACTCTTCCAAAGGTGGTTTATTCCCCAGATGGCGCTCCAACTGGATCTGGTCCTAGCTTCAATAATACTCCTCTAGTTTCCCCAAATGGAGGAAGCGGCCGAGGTGGGGATGGCCAACAATGTATACACAGATATTATGACCGTAGCGGAGATGAGTTATTCGCTTTCCTTGGTGCTTGTCCATAAACAGGTAAACCGCTTTTCATTCTATTTGTAGATCGTTTCTATATTTATCTGTTGGTAATGGCTACAAACCAATACTAACAGATAAATTAAGTGGCCTGCTTTGATGCAGGAACATATTGGTGACAATAACCAAGCAAAAAACTAGACTATTTAAATAACCTGAGATCTGTATAAG
>NZ_MBQA01000208.1:0-45230 GCF_001709235.1 Pseudoalteromonas sp. BMB | reverse complement strand
ATGCCAATCAAGCGCTGCCCTTTGGGTTCACCTGAGTGCGCTTTGTTCATTGTTGCTCAACTTTTGCCTAGATTACTAGGCAAAAGTCGAGCGTCGCGACCAAAACCCACTCAGGAGAACAAAAATCAAACAGCAAAGATCAACAGGCCCTAGTTGTTACTGCAAATATTGTCTCGCTGAACTTATTATTCAGGATGATTTAAACACCTCAAGCTCAGCAAGTTTAGCTTCTAGTACCTTAGTGTTTTCATTTTCATGACGGAGCGTCTTTTTTCGTACCTGACATCAACTCACTCCCCGGTAATGGGGCGTCATCAAAGGTCAGCGCTATTTCCTTCGCCCGACATAAAAGGCAGAATAAGTAGAGAAAGGATACACAACCACATCGTTTCCAACTTTCGTTCCTTATCAATTTTTAACTCGCAGTGTACCGCAAACCTTCACTTAAGTACTATCTTCACACTCCGACTTTTACGTTAAGCCCGCCAAGATCTCAAGTGCATGTTTTCTATCACTTAGCTCGTATAAATCGTTGGTAAAAATAAACTCATCGATCGCTAATTCACGTTTAATCATGCTGAGTTTATGGTGGACAGTCGCGTGGCTTCCAACCACAGAAAGGCCTAAAAAGCTGTCGACTTGCATTTGCTCCTGGGCATTCCATAGACCCTCCATCGAGTCAACGGGGGGTTTCAGCCATAACGCCTGACCTCGCATCAACGCTAGGATACGCTGTTTTGACGTGGTAGCTAAATACTGCGCTTGCTCGTCGGTATCGGCTGCAACTACCGGTAAGCCAAGCATTACATAAGGTTTATCTAACACCTTTGATGGTTGGAAATCGCGGCGATAAAGTGCGATAGCATCATGCACGAATCGTGGCGCAAAATGACCCGCAAATGCATAAGGTAAACCTCGCTTCGCGGCGAGCTGGGCACTATAAAGACTCGAGCCAAGCAACCAGATTGGTACCTTGGTGTTTTCACCCGGAATAGCACGCACCGAGGATTTACCATCATAAGGCCCGAGTAAGGTTTGTAATTCCGCGACTTCGTCATCAAATTGCTCCGCACGTCTGTCATCGCGACGCAGTGCTCTGCTGGTAATCGGATCGCTGCCAGGCGCGCGCCCTAATCCCAAATCAATACGCCCCGGATAGAGGCTTTCTAAAGTGCCAAACTGCTCAGCGACGACTAACGGTGGATGGTTTGGCAACATCACACCACCCGCCCCCACCCGAATATTGCGAGTGTGTCCGGCAATATGCCCTATCAATACGGAGGTTGCTGCGCAGACAATGCCACGCATATTATGATGCTCAGCCATCCAAAAGCGTTTAAAACCAAGTTCATCCGCTTTTTGCGCATAAGCCACGCTGTTAGCGAGGGTTTGTGAAACGGTATCTTGCTCTTTCATCGGACTTAATTCGAGCAAAGAAAATGGCATGTTAGCAAGTGAAGTCATAACAATCCTTAACGGTTTGAGTTACACCATAGAGTAAGGGTTGCAGCATCCATTTCAATCCGAAATCCCGCACTACATTGTTGCTGATTTTCGACTATCGTTATGTTGCAGATAACAAGCCTGCTTCATCTGTGATTTGCTGACTCGACAATTAGGCTAATCCTGTATTTGAAAAAATTGTTTAGTTTCGTGGTGCGTAAGCGCAACATAGCAAGCACATAATAATCCACATAAAACAAGCGCTTGCCTGCTAAACTCATAAAAAACTGACTTGGAGCAACATCTTATGAGAGCCGCTATCCTGTTTATTTTATTTACTTTTAGTAGCCAGTTATTGGCAGACACGGACACAGCTAAAATCAATAAACTGTTCGACAGCTACATGAGTAAATACAACCATTATCTGCAAACTGGTGATTTACCAACCAGTCCTCAACTGTACACAGATACGCTTATGTTAATGTCATCAAGTTCAAAGCCGAGCGTGATCACACAAACGCAAATGAATAAACAGGTGCAAGTATTCTTAACACGCCTGAAGGAAGAAGGTGTCAGTCACGTAAAGTGGAGCAAGGTCAGTATTCATTTTCTTGATAAAAATATTGCGTTAGTAAGCAACATTGCTGAGCGATACACCCAATCAGGCGCACTTTTTAATAAAGTAGGCGCAAGCTATTACGTCTATTTAGTTGATGGTGAATGGAAAATATCTGCGTTCGCTGTACATGATGCGAAAAACACTTTACTTTAATTGCATCTAAACTTTGGTGTTGTAGGCATGGAAAACTGGGATGACTTTCAATTACTGCTTGCATTAAAGCGTGCCAATACACTCAGAGGTGCGGCCAAAGTTCTAGGCGTAAACCACACGACGGTATCTCGTAGGCTACATGCTTTAAATCAACGCTTTAGTCTTGATATATGCATGCTTTCGCAAGGCAAAGTCTCGTTTTCTGAATTGGGACTACAGCTGCTCAGTGCCGCTGAAAACATGGAAGCCAGCCTTGCCCCTCACTTAAGCCAAATTAACACTTCGGTTAAGCAGTTAAAACAACAAATAAACTTATCTATCCCCCCAGCGATTTTGCAGTTTGTCTTGTTAGACGAATTACATGAATTTCAGCAAAACAATCCTTACCTCACGCTGTCGATTAATACTACCTATGCACTTTCCGATCTAGAGAAATCAGAAGCCGATGTCGTGATCCGAGCTTCTCACGTTCCGGATGAGCACTTAGTTGGTCACCGGTTATTTCCGATTTCACTTGGCTACTTCATGCATAAAGACTATCTCGATAAACGCACGAGTGAAAGCCTTTCTTGGATAACCGCCAGCGTAACAGAAAGGCCGACTTGGCTACTTGATACGCCCTATCCAACCGCCCCAATTTCTCTATCAATTGAAGATTTGGTGCTGCGTCATCAGGCTGCATCCGAAGGGCTTGGTATGATCAGAGGGGCGCACTATATTGCAAGGCACTTCCCTAATTTAATTGAATTTGCACCAGCGAGTGAACACTATGCAGATTTATGGATCTTGACCCATCCAACAAAAAAATCCATACCCAACGTCAAGCGGCTTATCAGCTTTTTACTTAAGACTATGCGCAGTAAACAAATACTGATCGACTGCGCAAAATAACATTCGCCATGTTAGTTTAGCGCCTGTCCATTTTAATCAGCTAACCATTTATACATAACATAGCTATCAACCAAGCCCAATTTCCCGTGTTTATATGCCTTGGGAATGGTGCCCACAATGGTAAAACCAAGCTTTTGCCATAGTTTAATCGCCAGTTCATTGGTCGATACCACACTATTAAATTGCATAGCTTCGAATCCCAGCGCTAATGCTTGCTGCTGGGAATGTTCGCACATCAACCGTGCAATTCCTCTACCACGAGCCAAACTCGACACCATGTAACCACAGTTACATATGTGGCTACTCGGACCCATCGCATTTTGTCGCAAATAATAGCTGCCAAGTACTTGCCCATTTTCAACATATGCAAAAGCTTTGAGCGGCGTTTCACACCAAAGTAAAAATGCCTGCTCCATACTCATATTTGAGTCAAATGCATACGTTTCTTGTGCTTGGATCACTTCTGAAAATGTTGGCCAAAATGACTCAAAATCATTCCGAGTTATCTCTCTTATCATCCCATTTCCTCTAAACGTCATACCTGATAGCAATTAACCCAATTCTTGAAAATATACTCATTCTACTAACCTCACACCACTTTTGTTTTAGGGAGCCTGAGACGAATACTTGTCGAATCGTTAGTTTTTCACGCTAATAGCTACTGACTTACCACTCCTGTAATGCACTGTAACTTTCTGTAATGTATTTAGCCTTTTTCAAAGCCTAGTATGAAACAGTATATTGATGAGAAACCACTCATCAAAAGGATATTTATCTTTCTTGTGAGGTTGTTATGTGTACTAGAGCTTTTAATAACTGGAATAGAGCATATTTAGCTACTGCCAGAAATATGGACTGGATGTTTATATTACCTACCAGCTTGTTTGTACTTGAAAAAGGACTAAAAAAATCGGGGCTTGAGCCTGTTTCGGAGCTAGAGGCAATAGCAAGTGAAAAAACTCGCAACCCACTTACGTGGACATCTTCCTATAGTAGTGTTGTCGCTATGGTTGGAGATGATTGCAGCGGCTGGGCAGCCTCCGATGGCATGAACTCTATGGGGCTTGTCGCAAATGTATTGTACGACTCAGGCGCGACGTACGGTAAATCAGCATGCAAAAGTAAAAAGCAGCTGAGCGTCCTGAGATGGTTGCAATATGTGTTAGACAAATTTGTACTCGTCAAGGAAGTCGTTGACGTATTCAGCAAACAAGAAATTCAGATCGTTGGTGCAGAAGTACCTAACAGCGAAGGTAAAACCGCAGCATTGCATTTAATAGTGTCGGATATCAGTGGCGATTCAGCCATTATCGAAGTTGAGAATGGGGTTTTTAAGATCCATCACAGCGCTGACTATCGCGTTGTTACCAATGAACCAAGTTATAAAGATCAGCTAAGGATTAATGATTATTGGCTGTGGCAATGGAGTGATAAAAACAGTCAGCCGAGCCATACGATCCCTGGCGGTCCATACTCAACCGATAGATTCGAGCGCGCTGCGTTTTATCTTAATCACTTAGATTTACCAAACGATGAGCATGATGCCCTTGCACAGGCTCGCTCGGTTGCTGCAAGTGCATCAGTACCCCTTGGCTATAATTTTACAAGCAGTGCCAGCCCAAATATATCTAATACCTTGTGGACAACCGTTGCAGCGCATAGGAGCCAAACCTATTACTTTTGCAATGCTCGCACGCCTCATGTTGCTTGGGTGGAATTGGCAAACTTTAACTTTGAATCGCCAGTCAGTGCCTTCACACTGATAAGCGAAGATCCATCTGGGGAGTACATCAATAGCACCAGAAATGGCAAGTTAAACAAACATTTTGAACCAACCGAAGATCCGTTCAAAAAGTAAGATTAGCAGAGCTTCTGAGCCAAACACGCTATAGTTCGTTTTGGCTCAAAAGCACTTAATTCACCGCCATATTCACAGCCATCACTAACAGCAGCACCGCAAATACCTTTTTAATCGTGGCAACAGGCAAGTGATGGGTGGCTTTAGCCCCCATTGGAGCGGTGAACCAAGACGTGCACACAATTCCTAACAGGGCTGGCAAATAAACAAATCCGGCGAAACCATCCGAAAGTGCAAAGTGCGCACTGCCCGAGCTAATGTAGCCAACGGAACCAAAGAGCGCGATAACAATGCCACATGCAGAAGCACATCCTATGGCCTTTTTCATATCAACAGAGAAAAACGTCAACAGCGGTACCAAAAGCGCTCCACCGCCAATGCCTATCATGGCAGATAAACCACCGGTGATCGTCGTTAATACCGTAAGTATGCCTTTATTTGGCAGCTGCCTTTGGGTTGTGCTCTCATTTTTGCTGCTATAAAACATTTTTATTGCTATCAATACCACACTTACTGCAAATACAATGCGCACTGCGTTTTCGGGTAATAGCGCTGCCAAAAAACCACTGATAAGCGCGCCTAGTGCAACGCCCGTCATTATCCACGGCGCTAAATCCCACGGTACATTGCCATTTTTATGATGCGCGATTGCCGATGAGGTAGAAGTAAATAAAATGGATGCCAGCGATGTCGCTACAGCGGCTATCACCACTTGCTCCGGTGGTAACACGTTAAAATACAGTAAAATACTGCTAAGCACCGGAACAATAACCAGCCCACCGCCAATACCTAACAACCCGGCTAAAAAGCCGACAACACTACCGAGTAGTGCACAATACACAAACAACAATATCAACTCACTCATTCCACTTATCTCTTCTTTTAATTGAGGCGCAATCACCTAAGTGAGCAATATGGCCGTTGCTTTTAGCCTTTGTGCCACCTAAGCGCTGGCGAGTATAACAACATAACGCTTTGCCATTGGTGCTTTTGACTTAGATAAGCCTTGAATATTCCTCACGTTTTACTTGAAACAAATGCAACTTAGACACTTAGCAGTCTAGACTTTCGGACCCCCAAAGAGTTTCGCTCTACAATTGCTCATATTTCCTGCACATGTGACTCAATAAGCGGCATCTATTTTTGTAACTCATGAATCAGACTCATGTTTTATGTGAAATAAAACCGTTTTTCTTCATCTTGTGATCCACGTATAAATCTCACATCACTTAATGTTCGGCACTCTCACTGCGTCCCCGTGGATATCTGTTTATCGCAGTGAAACGTAATTGCCGAGCGCGTCAGCATTAGAATTGGATACCTGAAGAACATGAATAACGAGTTTACTTTCACTATTAAGAGCATTCGTCTTGACGAGAATTACCATCCGTCAAACAGCACGCGGATCACCACTAACTTTGCTAACTTGGCAAGAGGCGAAAGCCGCCAGCAAAACTTACGCAATGCCTTAAAGATGATTGATAATCGCTTTAACGCATTGGCTAACTGGGATAACCCAAAAGGCGACCGTTATTCTGTTGAGCTTGAGATAGTCTCAGTTGATATGGATATTGCAGGCAGTGGACAAACTTTCCCGTCAATTGAGGTGTTAAAAACCAATATTGTTGACCACAAAACCAATGAACGCATTGAGGGAATTGTTGGTAACAACTTCTCATCTTACGTACGTGACTATGATTTTAGCGTGCTATTGCTTGATCATAATAAAGATCAACCTAAATTCAGCATCCCAGCTAACTTTGGCGACTTACACGGTAAGCTATTTAAATACTTTGTCGATTCAGAAGCTTACAAGAGTCACTTTAGTAAGCCACCGGTGATTTGCCTAAGTGTATCGGATAACAAAACCTATCACCGCACTGAAAATCAGCACCCGGTGCTTGGCTTTGAATATCAGCCAAATGAGTCATCATTAACTGAGCAATATTTTAAAAAGATGGGCTTACAGGTGCGCTACTTTATGCCACCAAATAGCGTTGCACCTTTGGCTTTTTACTTCTTTGGTGACTTACTGAATGACTACACCAATCTGGAGTTGATCAGCACCATCAGCACCATGGAAACATTCCAAAAGATCTACCGCCCTGAGATTTACAACGCCAATGCGGTTGCAGGCAAGTGCTATCAGCCAAACTTAAAAAACCTAGATCACTCATTAACACAGATTGTTTATGACCGCGAAGAGCGCAGCCTGTTGGCGATTGCACAAGGTCGATTTGCCGAAGAGCATTTTATCAAGCCTTACCAAAACGTGCTTGAACAGTGGTCTGCAAATTACGCTTTATAATCAACGGGAATATGGAACAGCATTTATTATGAAAACACTATTACCAACGTCTACTGCTGGCAGTTTACCTAAGCCCGCTTGGCTTGCTCAACCAGAAACCCTGTGGTCACCTTGGAAACTAGAGGGCGACGAGCTTATTGATGGCAAAAACGATGCGCTACGTATTGCTTTGCAAGAACAACAACTTGCAGGGATTGATATCGTGAGTGACGGTGAGCAAACCCGTCAACACTTTGTAACCACTTTTATTGAACACTTAAGCGGTGTGGACTTTGAGAAGCGTCAAACGGTAAAAATTCGCGACCGCTACGATGCCAGTGTTCCGACCGTGGTTGGCCCAGTATCTCG
The DNA here is from genome assembly GCF_001709235.1 of Pseudoalteromonas sp. BMB. Lineage (NCBI taxonomy): Bacteria > Pseudomonadati > Pseudomonadota > Gammaproteobacteria > Alteromonadales > Pseudoalteromonadaceae > Pseudoalteromonas > Pseudoalteromonas sp. BMB. Next base: position 37,610 of record NZ_MBQA01000208.1, on the reverse strand, counting down.
CCAAAAGCCAGTTTTTGTTGAAGATGCCAAATTTTTACGCAGCCAAACAGACAAACCTATCAAATGGGCATTGCCAGGTCCTATGACGATGATAGATACGCTGTATGATGACCACTACAAAAGCCGTGAAAAGCTAGCGTGGGAATTTGCGAAGATCCTTAACCAAGAAGCCAAAGAGCTTGAGGCAGCTGGAGTCGATATCATTCAATTCGACGAACCGGCGTTTAATGTCTTTTTTGATGAGGTCAACGATTGGGGCATTGCGGCGCTTGAACGTGCTATTGAAGGACTCAAATGCGAAACCGCTGTGCATATCTGCTACGGCTACGGTATTAAAGCCAACACCGATTGGAAAAAGACCTTAGGATCAGAATGGCGTCAATATGAAGAGGCGTTTCCTAAGCTACAAAAATCCAATATCGATATCATCTCTTTGGAGTGCCATAACTCTCACGTGCCAATCGACTTGTTAGCATTGATCCGTGGTAAAAAAGTGATGGTTGGTGCGATTGATGTTGCAACCAACACCATAGAAACGCCAGAAGAAGTTGCCAACACACTACGCAAAGCGCTTGAGTTTGTTGACGCCGACAAACTCTACCCATGCACTAACTGCGGTATGGCACCACTTTCTCGTGAAGTGGCAAGAGGTAAGCTTGCTGCATTGAGCGCAGGGGCAGAACTCGTGCGCCAAGAGCTATTAGCCAAAAAATCAGCTTAATCAAATTTGGTTAATCATAACGCTAGCAGCTAAATAAAACTTAAATTATGTGCCGCCTTCAAGGAATGATAGCGGCGCAGCTTTAGCGGCTTGCCATTATTGATGAACACTCATTTTTTCAGATAACTTACGCGCAGATAACTTACGGACACTCACTTCAAACATCCGCAACTTTCATCCGATTTCACACAAAAAACAGCCACTCATTCCCATTCTATTTGACACATCGAGTTTTTATTTCGTTCTATCGCGTATTAGGTGACATTGAATTGCACCTGAATAACTATGTAGCCCTGAATAAAAATTATATAGAGGGTGGCATTATGCCTTTTGGATTGAAACGGACGCTCATTTGCACTTTACTGGCTTGCGCTGCATTGCCAACAGTCGCACAGACTGAGGTGGGATTACAGGCTAAAGACATTTTTGAGCTGGAATATGCAAACGACCCGCAAATATCACCAGATGGTACTCAGGTGGTATATGTGCGTAACAGCAATGATGTAATGAAGGATGCTAAGCGACAAAACCTGTGGCTGGTCGATACTAAGTCAGGTGCACAATCGCCACTCTTCTCTGATGAAAACAATTACAGTCAACCTCGTTGGTCGCCAGATGGTAGCAAAATCGCCTTTGTGAGCAATGTATCCGGTAGCACACAAATTCATGTGCATTATCTTGCTCAAAACCGTACGGCACTACTTACACAGTTACAATCTGGGATCAGTGGCTTAACTTGGTCACCAGATGGCAAATGGCTGGCTTTTAGCCAAAAGGTTGCCGAAAAGCCAGCGGTCATTGCCAAAATGCCAGAAAAACCAAAAGGCGCGAAGTGGTCCGACTCTGCCATTGTTATCGACAAAGCTTACTACCAAGCAGATGGCCGAGGTCTTATCAAACCCGGCTATCGCCAGATCTTCGTGTTACCGAGTGAAGGCGGCACGCCACGCCAATTAACCTCAGGTAATTACCACCATAGTGGGAAACTCGCGTGGCGAGCAGACGCACAGGCGATTGTGTTTTCAGCAAACCGCATTGCAGACTGGGAATACAAGCGCCTAGAAGGCGACTTATTCGAAGTTGATTTTAACCGTAATATCACCCAGCTTACATCTGCTCCTGGTCGTGAGTACGCACCTAGCTTATCCGAAAATGGTAAACAGCTGGCTTACCTTAGTGCATCAAACGCACTAAACCCTTACCGTAATAGCAAACTGAATATTATGGATTGGCAGGACAAAACCTCCCACATGATTGCCAAAGACTTCGACCGCTCAATCCAAGACCCAACTTGGATTGGCAGTGATAGACTGGCGATGACTTACGATGACCACGGCAAGCGAAAGCTCGCGAGCATCACCACAAAAGGCAAAATTACCGACATCACAGATACACTCTCAGGCACAACCCTTGGTCGCCCTTATCTAAGCGGTGAATTTAGTGCTAACTTTGATGGGGAAATTGCCTTTACTCAAGGTTCGAGTGAGCGCCCTGCAGACATCGCTATCACAACAAGAAAAGGCAAAGTAACGCAATTAACTCGCCTTAACGAAGACCTACTTGCACATAAAACCCTTGGTAAAGTGCATGAGATAACGTATAGCTCGTCGTTCGACGGGGAGAAAATTCAGGGCTGGTATATTACGCCACCAAATTTTGACCCGAAAAAACAATATCCATTACTACTAGAAATTCACGGTGGCCCACACTTAGCCTACGGCCCCCATTTCTCAGCAGAATTACAGCGTTATGCCGCTGAAGGTTACGTGGTATTTTACGACAACCACAGAGGCAGCAGCTCTTACGGCGAGCGCTTTGCGATGTTGCTCAAGTACAAATACAGCTCGAAAGAAGACTTTGCCGATCATAACTCAGGGGTAGACGCTATGCTTGAGAAAGGCTTTATCGACAAAGATAATCTGTTTATTGCTGGCGGTTCTGCAGGTGGTATCGCAACAGCCTACGCGATTGGCTTAACGAACCGTTTTAACGCTGCTGTTGTCGTAAAGCCTGTGATCAACTGGCTGAGTAAAGTGCTTACCGCTGACAGTGGCCTTGGTCAAATTCCAACGCAATTCCCGGGTATGCCATGGGAGCATATGGAACACTATTGGCAGCGTTCACCGCTTTCGCTCGTTGGCAACGTAACCACACCAACCATGCTAATGACGGGTGAAGAAGACTTGCGCACGCCAATGGCCGAAACCGAACAGTTCTACCAAGCACTTAAGCTACGTAAAATTGACTCTGTACTGGTAAAGATTCCAGGTGCACCACATGGAATTGCAGGCCGTCCTTCTCGGATGATCAGCAAAATCGAGCACTCGCTCGCTTGGTTTGAAAAGTACAAGAAGTAAGGAAAAAGCCGCGTAAAGCGGCTTTTTTCATAAATCGACTCGTTTTTAATCTAAAATTTAGAAAAGTAGCGAACTCACTACTTTTAAAATTAGCATTTAAAGCTAGCTTTAAAACACCACCTCGCCTCGCTTGAAGCTTCCGCTAACGGTTATCTCACCGACTAAAATCCCATACAATCAAGGCGATTATATCTATTTGATCCTATACTCACATTGGCGCTTGTGCGGTTGTAAAACAGACAAAGTAACTGTGTTGGTATAAGCGCACATTTGTTTGATTATTTATGGCTTTTTATCGTTTTACTTAGAATAAGCAACTCGAGAAGGTAGACTACGATGGCGCGGTTCCAGATCCCCAGCGAACAAATCGGATCAATTCCTCGAAATCCCTGTTTAATAAGCGCTTACAGGGAGTATAAGCAAGGAAAGATAAGTTACGCGGTTTTAAACGAAATTGCAGAGCGCGAAACACAACAAGTGATAAAAGAGCTCGAAGCGATTGGCTGTCAGGTCGTCAGTGATGGCGAGCAAAGAAAGTTTGATGGTTTTGCTCACTATTGCTTACACGATTCACCTTGCTACTCAGATCAGGGCTTGCTCGTTGATTTTAACGATGGTCACTCTCGGGTCTTTGCGCCACACCTTAAAGTTCCGCCATTTCGCTATCAACATACGGCGGATGAATTTCTCGCTTTCGCACTCAAACACGCAACTGTGCCCGTCAAACAAGCCGTTATTTCTCCTTCAATGTTGAGCTTAGTTTATCCATCTCACGGGATTGAAAATTACGATCACGAAAGTTTTATCAGTGATTTGATAACTGAGCATGTTGGCGAAGTAAAACGCTGCTTAGCACTGGGTGCACACAAAGTACAAATTGACTTTACAGAAGCGAGGCTGTCTTTAAAACTAGACCCGTCAGGTCAGACCCTCAAGTCCTTTGTTGAGCTAATCAATAAATGTCTCGCCCAATTTAGTGATAGCGAAAGGCAACGAATTGGTATTCATACCTGTCCGGGTGCTGATATTGATGCAACCCATAGCGCCGACATTGACTATAAATATCTGCTGCCTACGCTTTTCGACATAAATGCAGGAAGCTTCTACGTTGCACTTAGAGGTGAAGAGAACCCCAAGAAAACCCTGAAGCTGATAGGCAGCATCCTCAAACCCTTCCAACGTGTATTTATTGGTGTGATTAACCCGAACAGTCGCGAAATTGAGAGCCCTGGATCCGTACGAGATCTCGTGTTACTGGCGAGTGAGTTTATTCCTATTCCACAGCTAGGCACTTGTGATGATTGCGGTTTTTCGCCATTCGCCGATGATAGTTCAACAACCAGAGAAATAGTATATGAAAAAATAAAATCGCGCCTAGTCGGCACACAAATGGCCGAAGAAGCACTCAATACACGTGCGCAGAAAAATTGAATTAGCCAATGGGTTATGCATGAGCGAAGTATTTCCACCTAAATCAGATGACGCAGATCTAATTGCTAAACTTGAAGATGAAATGCTGGCATTAGAAATAGAAAACCACAAGCTGCAACAAAGGTTACGTGAGAACGAATACGACAGAAAAGCTCTGCTGGATATTCAAAAGCTTGCTAATGTCGGTACGTGGCGGCTTAACCACCTAACCTACAGCGTCAAAATGAGCGATAAACTTGCTGCAATGCTCGGTATTGATGGCGAAGCCATTACACAGTGGGACGACTTTATCAATGCACTAGATCCAAGCGCCGAACTAGCAATAAAACAGCAGCTCCACAATGTTTTTGTTCACGGTGGAAGCACCACATTTGAACATGTTGTAACTAGAGCTAACGGCTCCACACTTTATGTAAGACACCACTGTGAAACGCTACTAAACGGCATTGGCCAGCCACTTAATTCAATTGGCCTGATGCTGGATGTCACACAAGATAAAGTCAAGGCCGCGCAATTGGAAGTGCTATCGAATAAGGATGAACTCACCAATTTATACAATCGTCGGAAAATGAATCAGGCACTACACAAGGAAACGACCGAGTGTTTAACTAACGGGCTCCCCCTCAGCACGATTATTCTAGACTTAGATCTGTTTAAGCAAGTGAATGATAGGTTTGGCCACCATATCGGCGATGAAGTGCTGGTGCGTGTGTCGCAGGAAATTCAAAATAGTCTAAGGTCAACGGACATCGCATCTCGTTGGGGCGGTGAAGAGTTTCTTATCCTATGCCCCAACACCAGTCTTAATGATGCACAGAAAGTAGCTGAGCGGATCCGTAAAGCGATTGAAGCCATTCAATTGTCCTGCCCACACAAGATCACTGCCAGTTTTGGCGTAGGCAGTTTACAAGATGGTCAAGACTTATCAGAGATGCTAAAGCGAGTTGACTCTGCCCTATACCAAGCGAAAAAAGCTGGTAGAAACTGCATACGCGTGGAGCCTGAATAACGCAAATACAGACTTAACATGCTATATATAGCATCATGTTATCGTTTTCTGTTAAAAACTTCCTTTGAACCCTTAACAGATGGAAGCAAGAGCTTATCGTTGATTACGCACACTTCATGCGTTTGGATATCTAAAGGTATTCTTGGATCCTCAAGTTGAAGTTTGTAGCATTGGCCACTGTCAGAAACAGAAATAATTGAATATGGAGTATGAGTTGGCGCTCTGCCGCGAATAAACCCTGAATATATATTTTCGGTTATGATTATTTCTGCTGGTTGTAATATTGATGAGAACTTGTTGACTTCGGCTTCTGTCATTGCTGAATTTTTAAAACTCTCAATCGTTTCATGTTTACTAAATATCCAATGCCCAATAAAGGCGTAATTCATATTTTGCTCTTGAGCGATGCATCCTAACGATGAAAAAGTGTAAGCTATGATCCCTAGAAAGAATCTTTTCATTAACTTTTACCTTAAATTATGATGAGCTGTAGAATTGCTCTTTTTTATATATTTTTCATTACATTACCGACCTTAGCCGAGTTCATGATTTGATTCAATTCTTGACTCTAAACATTACGGTCATTATTTTGCAGTGTTTTGTAAAACTATAAACTTGGTTTCTCTGGTTTTTTGTGTTTTGCAGCTTGCTCTACACAACTAAATCAGGCTATACACTGTCGCTTTTTATTCACAGATAATTGGTAATGCATTGTCTCCTAATTTGGCATTCGTTCAAGAAGAACATAAACACAAAAGCTGAAATCTAGCCAAAATAGTTAAATCCAACCGCATTCCAAATCCAAAATGCATAAATAAAACTCAAGCAACTCAGTGTAAAAATCAAATAGTGTATTTTATAAAACCAATGCAAATCACTCATGCGCAACATGACTGGAAGACTTAGCACTTTCAAAAAGGTCGTGAGAACGATTGCTATCACCAAAGACAGTAGCAGCTTTACCTCTATGGTGGGAAAGCTTGCGTGAAATTGATATTCATCGGACACAATATCGGCATTCATTAAAACAAAGCCCAGCACTGCTGCAAGTATCATACTTGAACTAAAAAATGCCAGCTTTTCAACTACGCCAAGCCTTTTGCTTTTACGAGCTCGAACAAAACTGAACAGCAAAGTGGATAGCGATAACAACGAAGATATCGCCAACGCCAAGTTGAAGAAAAGTGGGCTTTGTAAGAAGCTTACTCGTTCATAATCGCCAGACCACATACTCGCAGAAAAACGATTTACCTTCCCTGTCCCATCGCGATAAAAGTAAAAAATAGGCGCGTCTCGAGCTCCGGCTTGAAAGACGTCCGCTTCAAGGTGCTTCAGTTTTATTTTATTCCCTGCAACCATCATAACTAACCTATTTTGGTCATCAATGGCTATCTCAGCCGCCGCATCTAATGCGGCCAGTTTTTCCAGTTGAGTATACGAACGACGAGTACTCAGAAATGTTCCCGTATAATCTTCAAGGTTTGCTTGGCTAACTTGCTGTTTTAAAACCTGCGTGTAGATGTTTGCTTGGGAAGATGTGCTGAGCTGCGACGGCTTTACAAGACTTATCGGCTTGTTTCGATAAAATTTATTAAATATCGCAGTCGGTAAAGCCTCAACAAAGTGTGCCCCGCTTCCCATAACGTTAGTTGAAACAAAAATACCTAATTGAACTTCAGGAAAGATCCTCATGTTGGCGGCAAACGTATGTGTGGCACCAGAGTGATGACGCAGCTCATAACCCTTAAGCTTGCCATTAAACATGCCATGAGCAATCCCTGTCGCCAGCGGTCTATCGTCGTAAAGTCGATGTATCATTGTTTTTTGGGTAGTTGGCTGCACGAACAGGTTGTTATCACCCATCAGAGCTGACATATAAAGCGCCATGTCATGTGCAGTTGCAGAAATGGCCCCCGCACCACCTACATGCCCAATAAATTCAAAAGGTTTGGCGATATTATTGCCTTGTCTATCCCTAAAATACCCCGTTGCAAGCTGTTGTTGTAGCTCAGGTTTCATCGCAATTAAGGCTGCACTGGTTTTTACTGGCTCTCGTAATGTCGTGTTTTGCATACCCAGTACAGAAAAAATATGTTGCTCCATATAAGTCGCTAAATCCATACCCGACTGCAACTCGATGAGATAACCAAGCAAAGCAAAACCATAGTTAGAATAGGATACATTAACACCCGGTGGCCAAATTCTCTTGGGCATATGTGTTACGAGATATCGCTCTGTACTGAGCATTTCTGAGGCATTTTCAACGAACAAGTTACCGGCATCCGCTTCTTCAAAACCCGCCCGATGACTTAATAGGGCACGGATTGTAATAGGCGCTTCAAAGGTGTCAGGTATTTTAAATTCGCTCAGATATTCATTTATATCAGTATCTATAGATAGCTTACCTTGCTCCACCAGCTGCATCACTGCAAGTGCAGTCATTGTTTTGGTGATAGAACCGATGCGAAATAGTGTTTTATTCGGTTTAACCATAGCTTGGCTGTATACATCAGCAAATCCATAGCCTTTGAGTAATACAATTTCACCGTCTTTGACGATGGTAACCGCAACTCCTGGCAGATTATATTGCCCCCTTGCTTTTTTGACCCAGTCATCAACATAAGTCCGTAGTCCTTTTAAATCTGGATTTTCCAAGGGCGCTTGTACATCGCTAACTGCACTATCACGCAACAGCTGTGGGCTGTTATCACCCCACGCTTTCGCGTTAAAAAATATGCCGATCGCGACAGTTAACATCAAGGCTTTTAGAACAAGTGTAATATCAACAAACTTCGTTTTCATATTAGCTTCACGTCCCTTTGTTTGTAATGCGTATCAGTGGGGCTCAAAAAGGTATACAGGAGCCCCATCGTCAAAAACTAGGTTTCTTTGAGTATTTGGAATTTCAATATCGACTAAGAGTTAGCGGTATTATCAGTTTTACCTTCGCGCTTCACCGTGCCAATCATACTCACCACTTTCTTAGATACTGCTTCAAGCTGCCTAGAAGTAGTTGCACCAAAAATGCCTTCGATAAACTCAGATCGAGTATCTAGTATTGACTCACCAACCACCTCGTTAGTGTCGGTGTTTATTAGCTTTACATTGAGCTTCAGCTCGGCATCACCCGCCATTACACCTACCATAAAGCGGCCAAATCCAGACACATAACGAAAGTGCTCGATGGTGATCTCGACTGATAAAGGTGCTTGATCTGCACTTCCAGACTCAACAATACTGCCATTAAAGTCTTTGGCTATTAGCGCTTTTAGCTCATTAATGCTGTTAGAAAGTGACTTACTTTTAGAAACTGAGTGCGATGAAGTAATATCCAAAAATACATTTTGTGGCGTGTCCCCTACAGCTCTATTCGCTGTTTTACTTGTCTCTTGAATGTGGGCGGCGCAGCCACTGAAAATAAGCACTGCGATTATTACGGCAAATATTTTAAAATGTTTCATTAGGGGCAAATTTCCGACCTTCAATATATATTCGGTTAACGACATGCTAACCTTCGTTGGCAGCTATGGTATCAAATATTTTCCCGTAATGGGTAAGTAGTTGAATCACCTCTGCTCTTTGGCTTTGCATCTATTGTGATTTATTTGATAGGTTTAATAACCAAAGCCCGGGTTAACTAAGTTTCCTTGTGAAGAGTATGAAGCAAACTCCGAAGTGGATACATCAGCAATTTCGTTCAAGTTTTTTATTGATAGTTTGAATATATTGACTTGGTAGTTTTGCAAAAGTGCTCAAACAGAAGGAGGGAGGGGGGAGTGGCGCACGAACTTTAAAATCATTTTAATTATAAAAAAGCATATTAAAATTTATAGCAATTCTGGCCCAAGCCTCACAACTGGCAGGGGTTTGATTTACATACAAATAAAAGAAAAAAATTAAAAAGGATTAATATTGAAAGTCATGAAAAACGCTCCAATTAGTAAATCTGTTGAGTGGATACTATTAGCTAATTTTCTTGAACGGATAGCTTATTATGGAGTGAGAGCCTTCATTGTTCTATTTTTAATGGACCAAAATGGTGGAGCTGGCTGGGACCAATCTAAAACGCTTGATTTTTACGGTCAGTTCACTATGTACGTTTATCTGGCAACATTTATTGGAGGTCTTTTCTCAGATTTTTTGTTAGGAGCATTTAAATCTACCTTGCTAGGCATTTTATTAATGTTTTTTGGGTATTTAAGTTTAGGATTCGTAGACAACCAACACCTTTTATATTCGGCTGGATTAATTGCGTTAGGCTCTGGATTTTTCAATCCCAACATTCCAACATTAATAGCGCATCAGTTGAAAAAAATACCGAGCAAACTCGATAGCATTTTTACAGGACAATATCTAGTGATAAATCTGGGCGCATTTATAGGGCCCATGACAATAGGTATTTTGGTTGAAAACGTGAGTTGGTCAGCAGCCTTCGTAATGGCTGCGGCAGTTAGCGCGCTTGTATTTATCATCATGTATAGTCAGCGTTCAGTGGTGCCACAGCAAAGCCATAAAGCCAATGTGGCCACCCAAAATCATGACAGTAACTTTTTTAGTGGAGTTGGCTTAGTAGTTGTCATTTTCTTATTGTCGACTTTATTTTGGTCTTATTTTGAAATCGGTGGTGGAAATCTATATCAAGCATTTCCTCAGATAATGAGCGAGTTAGATTTTTCGATAAATGCTAAGACAGTTATTGCTACTTGTGTTTTATGTTTTACTTTGTGGTGGTTTTTTACAGTCAGCTCTTGGTATAAGGTCGCGATTGGTTTCCTTATATTTTCATTAAGTTGGTATCTACTTAATTACAGCATTAAAAAAAATTCAAATGTAAAAGACTTCATCATTTTTGTGATGATACTTCAAGCTATTGCGGAGGTATTTTGCTCGGCAATATTTATGTCAATTATTGCTAAACGTGGATTCAAGCCATTACTAAGTACAAGCTATGCCATGTTTTTCTTTGCTACTTCGCTAGCTAGTTACTTTGCAGGTCAATATAGTGATTCATACTCTACTTTTGCACCGTTTGGTTGGGTATGTTTGATTGTTGGAGGTATTTTGGTAACACTTCAATTATCATATAACAAATATGTGACTACACAGTCCCAAGTAGAATAATGAGCAGATAAAGACTGACACCCACGACAAACTTCAACCGTTTTTGGCTGTATCTTTGAGATGGGTGTCTTAATCTTCCCTCTATTCGTAATGATTATAACGGTCGCTATTATTACATGGTGCTTTGTGGCGTCTCTTTGAATGGTGTGGCATTCGATAACTCTTCAAGCTTGTCGTTAATTTCCTTGATTTGATGTTCATTGCTTACTGACTTTTTAACTTCATTAAGCGCTATTTTATACGCCACATCTAAGGCGTTAGTCTGCGATGTTTCAATATGAGGTTTAACGCCAATCGATTCCCAATTTGTTTTCGTTTTCGGATTAATAGCCTTCGCTATTGGAATACCAGCTCTAAAACCACTTCCTAGCTCATAAAACTGCCAAGGATTTGCTCCACCTTTCGTTGTTTCCCCCACTAAAGTAGCCCGTTCAAGGTGCTTTAAGTTATAAGCAAACTCCTCTGCCGCAGAGAACGTATCATTGCTCGTGAGTATGTATATGGGAGTGTCCAGATGAATTGAATCGCTAACATTATCAAAAGTACGGAATTCACGAGTAGAGTCAGTCGCTCGCCAATAAATGCTGTTTAAATGGGTGTTTGGCTTTAAAAAATAACTACTAATAAACTGCACCATTTCAGCACTGCCGCCCCCGTTATTACGAAGGTCAAATATAAGAGCATCTACATTAGATACAAATCCCATTACACTTTCTGCTATGTTTTTTGAGTTTTTCGATAATTCATCAAACCCCCAAAAGTCAACATAACCTATATTGCCATCAAGTACTTCAACACGATTAAAGCCTGAATTTTTCCGACTTAATTTGGTAAACCAAGATTCACGCTTTGTTTTATTATTCTGGCTTTCATTTGGGTTTCGCCATTGCACAGTAAAGTGCTTGTCAAACTTTTGCAATTCTGCGGTTAGTAGCGAGGCAAATTGTTCTTGTGACTGACTATTAGTAAATGCAGGACTTGCTTTGAGCTCTGTAAGAACGTCTGAAATTTTATCTATCTTTTTTACTTCAACATATTGTTGCTCAATGTTATTTGTAAGCGTATTCAATATATGAGTTTTATCAATATAACTGATATCAGCATGTGCCAACGGGGACAAAATAACAAAGCCCCACGTTATAATGCCATTCCTAAGTTTCATTTTTCTTCCTTTATTTACATGGTGATGTAAGCTTGCCTCAGCAGACTAAAGTTAACGACAAGAAACACAAGTCTATTTATACCAATTGAATTAATTCTCTAATCAATATACCTGTTGATAACACAAGGCAGGCACGGTACTCAACTCCCACCCCGCTCTACGCTAAAACTGACTTTTGCGCCACTGTCTGGGTTATTGCCTAGTTTGAGTTGTCCACCGTGGTTTTCAATAATGATGCGAGAGAGCATCAGGCCTATGCCGTTGCCATCAGCTTTGGTGGTGTAAAATGCTTCAGCGGCTTCGTTTAGGTTAGAGAAACCGGGGCCAGTGTCTGTGACCGAAAACACTAATTTGTCAGCATCTGGGGTGATGTTGAGTGTAACTTCTGGCGAAGGTGTGCACGCTTCTTGAGCATTATTAATGAGGTGGCAAAGCACCTGTTTGATTTGGCTCGTATCAAAAAAGCCGAGCAGATCGGCTGTGCTTACTATCTTTAGTTGCGGGTAGATACTTTGTAGCTGAGCGCAAAACTCATTGAGCGCGACAATTTGCTTGTGCGCAGGAGGCAGTTTGGCAAGGGAGGCATAGTTGCCCATAAAAGATTTAAGGTAATTGGCGCGCTCGTTGATGAGTGACAGTCCACTGTTAAACCTTTCTATATCTAACTCACCGTTTAGGCGCTTGGTAAGGCTGCGCGCTACTGTGCCGATCGGCGCTAAAGTGTTATTGATCTCGTGACTTAAAATACGAACAAAACGCTGTAAGGCGTCTTTTTCTTGTTGATATAAAATGCTATCGAGCTGTTTTAAAACCAGTAAAGTGTGAGGTTTATTGGCAATGTAGCAGCTGTCGTGTTCAAGCAAAAAAGCATGCTCAGTCCCCTCTAGCATCACCGAAACCTTTCTTTGTTTTTGCTGAGCTTGTAATGACTGAAACCAGCACCAAGCATCGTCTTTGTAACAGTCAAAAAAGGTGCGCTCAGCGTAGCTGTTGGCAAATGCAACGCTTTGGCTGTCAAACACGATAAGTGCACAATCAAGCTTTTCAATGATTTGCTTTAGCAGATCGCTTTGCTCGGCCAGCGCTCGCTGATCGGCTTGCATGGTTTGCGCAAGCGCATTTAAGTGCTCCACCGTTGAACGTAATTGTGCGTCTTTGCCGTGTACCGCTCTTAGGGCATAATCGCCTTGGCGAAGTGATATCAACAAGGTATCAATGAGATTAATGGTGTTTTGTCTAGTCGAACCATATTTATAAGCGAGCAAAGCAAAACATAGTGCAAATACTAAGTCTATCAACATAATAAGTGTTGCTGGATAGTCGTGCACAAGGAGTAAAACATTAGTAATTACAAGTAGTAATGCACTTAACAGCCAGTGTCCAAATCGATAAAACAAGTTTGCTTATCTCCTACTCATATTTGTCCATTTTGCGATACCACGCACTGCGCGATAGTCCCAAGCTCTTCGCCGCTTTTGATACGTTACCACCGTGAAATTCCAATCTTTTAAAGAGTGCTTGCTCAATAATTTCATCCAGCGTTAAATCATGATTTTCTGATGCACTCGCAGTAGCAGTATTCATCGATTGCAACGCTGAGTACGGTGTAGTATTGAGCGCCAAATCACTGGCAAATACCTGAGCATTTGAACAAGTAAACACCGCGCGCTCCATCATATGCTTAAGCTCTCTCACATTACCTGGAAAATCGTATACACTCAGTGCCTTAACAGCACAAGGCATAATGCTCGGTGTTGGCTTTTTGTAATCTTGACTAAAGCGCATTAAAAAGCGCTCAGCTAATGGCAAGATATCCTCTGAACACGCTCTTAAAGGCGGTATTTCTACTTCTACCGTATTTAATCGATAATATAAGTCTTGGCGAAACTGATTATTGGCAATCGCTTCATTGAGTTGGCAGTTAGTAGCAGAAATAATCCTCGCAGTATTGTCCAAGACTTTGTGACTGCCAACCGCCACGTACTTTCGCTCTTCTAACACTTGAAGCAATTTTGCTTGAGACTGCAAAGATAAATTGGCAATTTCATCTAAAAACAACGAGCCATCACTGGCGAGTGTAAATGCACCCACTCGATCTGCTTTCGCATCAGTAAATGCCCCCTTTTTATGGCCAAATAACTCAGAGTTAAATAGCTCGTCACTCACCGCCCCCATGTTAATTGAGATAAAACTGCCACGAGCACGGCTAGAGTGCTCGTGTACATACTGAGCGTAATAGCTCTTTCCTGTGCCATTTTCACCGGTCAGCAAGATGTTCATATCGCTTTGTGCCAGCTGGGTGAGCTGTGTCAGCACACGCTGCTTTTTCTCACTTTGCGTAACAAAATCTACCGTTTGATGGGGCTTTTTAAGGTGTTCGTTTTCAGCAGATAGCCGCGCTAAATGTTGTCTGTCAGCTCGCTTCTCGATTTGTACTTTGATGCTATGAGCAAGACGCTCATCATCCCATGGCTTTGCAATGAAATCGGCCGCTCCTTGCTTTAGGGCAGCTACGGCAAGGTCTAGCGTCGCCCAGCCTGTCATTACCACAATGGGTAGGAGCGGATCGATTTGAATGAGCTTAGCAATCGCCATCAGCCCTTCTTTGCCACTGGTAGTGTCTTGGGTAAAGTTCATATCCAATAGCACCAAGTCCACTTCCTGTGTACTGACATAATCAAATGCTGCCTCTGGTGTCACCACACCGTGACAAGCGTAGCCTTCATCCTCAAGTAAAAACTTCAGACTCGCTTGAATATCAAGCGAGTCGTCTACTATTAGCACCTTTTTCAAATTATTATTCCATTCTTAAGCTAACCGCAGGTTGGACTTTTATGCTGCGTTTCACCGGGATATAAAGCGCAAGGCATACCGCAGCAAATACCAGTAATAGAGTGATACTACCTGCACCAAACATAACACTAAACGGCACAATACCGCGGAAAAAGTCTACAGCAAGATAACATAAGATATAGAAAATTAATGCAGAAATAGTCAGTCCTGTAACGGTATGGGTTAGATTTTTCTTGATAAATAACAACATGATCTGACGATCTTTGGAGCCAAGCGCACGGCGAATGCCTATTTCATAGCTAGATTTGTTGATATTACTCAGGCCCATGGCATAAATACCAATTAAAGAAAGCGTCAAGGCAAATCCACCCACAATCAAAAACACATAAATGATACTGGTGAACGCCCCCATCATAGAGCGATGGTTGTCGTAGTGATCAAAAATATAGCTGGTTTCGAGCTTGCTTGAGAGCCTACCTAACACGCGATAAAAGGCTTCGTAACTTTGGCTTGGCGGCAACTCAGTAATGAACTTAACCGCCATTGTATTTTCCTTTGGCGCATATTGACGAAAACTAAAATAGACTTCATGACGACGATCGCTAGCAACAACGCTCATCTCATCCACTGCAATACCAACTATTTTAGCGCTTGGCCATTTTGCATCACGTAACATCAGTGAGCGCCCCAATACTTCCTCACTGCCAAACAGCGCGTGTGCGAGAGACTGGCTAATGATCACTACGGGCGCCGCTTCTGTGTTGTCTTGTGCCGTGAAGTTCCTACCACTTTGCAATTCGCGCTTAAAAAGATGGGATACCGCTTCAATATTTATGATTTTATCGGTATAAACTTCGCCCTCGCTTGTTAGCACATCAAGCTCCATCTCCCGTTGATACACGCGCCCTTCTTTAAAGGCAGAATCCAATGCCATTCCCACGACCAATGCGCTTGCCATGTCGACCGCTTTATCACTCGAAAACTCGCTTTCAGATTGAAATTGCAGCTCAGTTGAGTACACCCCTTTGAGGGTCTCGCCGTCAATATTTCCCGCCATAGAATACATCACATAGCCTATGGTGCTCGACGCCATCAGCATAAAGCTCACTAAGGTCACCTGCAAAGACAGTAGGCGTTTTGACATCAATCCCGCTTGTTTTCCGGTTGCACCACGCGTGCCGTCTCGCAGTACATCATTGATGTTAAAGTTAGCGGTTTTCACCGCAGGTAACAGCACAGCAATAGCAAATACCAAGCTTATCAGCAGTAGTGACACCAAGATGGTGACTATATTTAGCTGCCAATACCACCAGTACGGCATTTTGCCACCAAACATCATATTCATAAAAAAGTTCAGCGCTCGCAAACCAAGATCCGTTAGCAATAGCGCCACCACCCAACTGCTAACGCAGTAGACCAAGCCCTCACAAGCATGCTGCTGAACCACCCTTAATTTTTTCGCGCCAATCGCGGCGCGAATAGCCGACTCTTTTTGTCTCTCAATGATTTTGGCAAAAAGTAAGTTACCAATATTGATTGAGGAAATAAGCAAAATAAGTACGATACCAGCCATAAACAGGGTAAATATAAATACCGCTTCACCGTCGGTGTTATATTCCACCAAGGTCATGGATTCAACCCGAACGGTTTTATCTACCTCAAGTGCTGACTGACTAACACGCTGCGTTGCATAATCAGTGAAGAATAAACTTAAACGCTGCTCAAGCCTTGCCTCTACTATCTCATTTGGCATCTTATAAATAATATCGATGGCATCAGTAGGTGCTGTGTTATTGCCTTTAAGTGGCAGCCAAAGTTTAGAAAATATCGGGAAGTTATTGTGTTTGGGCATCACACCGATTATCTCGTAAGACTTTTGGTCAACGACCATCGTGCGCCCTATGACGTCTTTGCTACCTTGAAATAGATGCAACCAGAGATAGTCTGAAATCACGACTACATTTTGGGCAGCTCCCACAAAGTCCTCAGCAGTATAAAATCGCCCAAGTGCAGGTTTAATGTCCAGAAACTGAAAAAAGCGTTCATCAACATAGGAGCCTCGATAATGATTGCCTCGCTCAGCGTCACTTACCCAAACACTCGCTGGCGCAATATAAAGCCACTCCTCAAGTTGTTTAACTTCATCAAGTTCTCGTAGTTGTGGCAGCATGCTGTATTCAAAGCGATTTTGCATGCTGATAGGGTTACGAACCTTAAAGATCCTGATTTCTGGGCTGCCACTACCCACTTGGCTATGTGAAAATGCCACCGTATAAATATAGTTAAAACCAATCAAAGATATGGTCAAACTGCCAACCATGATAAACATCATCAATAACGTAAAGCGCATTGATTTGGCGATGTTTCTCAGTGCGTAACGAAAGTCTAAAAGCAATCCCATACTAAGCTCCAACGACTTTGCTTGCGCGCTCAAGCTGCTTTTTGTCTCTTAAAATTGTGCCATCTAGCATAGAGATAACACGGCTAGCGTAAGTCGTAGATTCGATATCATGCGTTACCATACAAATCGTTTTTCCAGCAGCATGAAGCTCGCTTAACAACCCTAGCACTTGCTGGGCATTATTTGAGTCCAAATTACCGGTCGGCTCATCGGCAAGGATGAGATCTGGGGAGTTAATCAAGGCTCTTGCAACTGCAGCGCGCTGCTGCTGACCGCCTGAAAGCTGAGAAGGAAAATGATTGATGCGGTTTTCTAATCCCACCATCGCCAGCGCGTCTTTGGCTTTTTGCTCCATTTCTTTTTGGCTCATGCCGCCGATATAAGTCAGCGGTAACATGACATTTTCGAGCACGTTTAAATCACTGATAAGATTAAAGGCCTGAAAAATAAAACCGATATGATTAGCGCGAATATGAGCACGCTCGTCCGAGCTTAAATTAAATGCTTGGTTACCACTGATAAAGTACTCACCGTTACTTGGTTCATCAATCAAGCCCAAAATTGACAGTAACGTTGACTTGCCGCACCCTGACGGTCCCGTGATAGCCACAAACTCGCCGGGCTCTACTACGAGATTAATGCCGTCTAGCGCTTGAGTTGCAATTTCGTCCGTCTGAAACCGCTTTTCGATATTATTAAGTTGAATAACTGAGTTCATAATGATGTCCTGTTAACGCACTAGCACTTGGCTATCTTGAGTATACTTTTCCATATCGGAAATAATGATAGTTTGATTTTTATCAAGCCCTTCAAGCACTTCGATGTAGTTTACCGAACGCTGACCAAATTTAACCGTTTTTTTCGTGGCGAGATGTTCATCAACAACAAACACGCTCGCTTGATTATTTGCAACAGCATTGGCTGGCATTGCGACGAATATCGCCTCGGCCTTATGGCTCGTTACAATAACCCCTTCAATGTTGAGTTTATCTCTAGCTTCTCTTGGCAAAGAGCCTTCAATGCTCAGCTCTACTTCAACTTGGCTATTGGTGACTTTTGGGGAAACGCGTTTTACAATGGCGTTAAAACGTGAAGTGTAAGTATCGATTGTAGCCGACTGCCCAACTTGTACATGCGGCGCATCTAGTTCTGCGATGTTTATCTTAGCAACCAGCAAACGCGGATCTGCCACCTCTGCAACCGAGCTGGTATTAGACAATTGCATGCCCACTTCAATCAGCACATCCTGAATTTGTCCAGTAATTGGCGAGCGCACATCAAGTGCTGCAATATTCTCTTCAAGTAGCTTTATTTCGGAACGTAGACTTGCTTGCTCAGCCAGCTGCGCTTTGGCTTTTGCTTGTTGCACTTCTTGCTGAGTGGCAACCCTAGCTTGCTGTAACTCCACTTGCTTTTGACTACGCTGCATTGCAAACTCGCTGCGTTGATGATCAAGCATAGAGATAGTGCTATTGCCCTTTTCTATTAAGGTTTTTTGCGCCTGCCACTGAATTTTGTCGGCTTTATAAGCCAGCAAAGCATCATGATGTGCGGTGTGGGCCTCTTGCACTTTGGCCTTTAATTCTGCAAGTTCAGCCTCATGTTGTGCTGAAATTTTGGTAAGTTGGCTATGTTTTTGAATGAGCGCTTCGCGCAGTGATGGGTTTTCAAGCCGGGCAAGTAGCGTACCTTGAGTGACCATTTCACCCGGTTTAACCAACACTTCAACTACTTTTCCGCCACTACTACTGGTAACCAAATGGCGTTTTTCCAATGCAAGACTGCCAAGTCCCTTAACACTGAGTTCAAACTCGCCCTGTTGGACTTTAGCAACGATTAACTCTTCTTGGAAAACCACGTTTGATGCACTTTGGGTATATGCTTTAGCAAAAAATACCAAACCGACCACAAGTAGCACAATAACAAGCAATGCGAGCTTCTTAAGCGGCATGCGCTTTGTTTTCGCCAGTTTTATATCCATACTCTGTACTCCACTTTGAGAATACAGATGATGAATCAAATTTCAGGCCAAATATTTTTTATATTAAAATCAATACAATACAATAAATTTAAGTTCATACTCGATAAAACATGTGTCGAAATCGAGACACTTACAACTTAATAACTGTGTCGAAAGCGAAACATTTGTATTTGCTGATAATCGTAGAGCGAAATTCCATATTTTTTTAATGGAAACATCACCGTAGTATTCAAGCCTGAACTCTGTACGTGCAACGCTGTTTGGTCGTCGCTCAATGTCAGCTCACGCACGCCGAGCCAGTTGCAAAAGGTTTCACCAGAGACAGGACCGCCAAAGGTAATACCTTGGTTATCAAACCGGACAAACTGTTGCTCCGCCACACCAATAATAATGCTATAAACCAATGCAATAGCTGGCCCCATCCCCACGGCAGCCATGAGTTTCCCAGCACCATTAATGTTTGCTTGGAGTAAGTCAGGCAGGTAGACAAAACCAAGTGCAGTGGCTGGTAATAACACACTATTAAGCAGTATTACTTTGCGTAACTTGGCACTTCGACTTTTGCTTAGTTCTTTAAATTCAAGACTCATACGGTACTTTCGCATTCACTATAAAACTACGGATGCACTAAGTGCAATACGCTATGAGCTTCAAGCCATGCAACCAATTCATTCTGATACCCCGCTGCGGGCTGCGCCAATTGAATACCGTAGCTAAATAAACGATAAGCAAGCACAGCATAAAATGCATCGACCATAGTTGGCTTTGCAAACATAAATGGGGAGTGAGCCGCAGCAAAAAGAGTCTCTACCCTTTTTAGCTCGCGCTTTGCCGCATCCGACAAATTTATTGACGTATTTGGCGTGAAAGAAAAAGGTAATTCACAGCGTAGCGCAGTGAAGCCAGCGTGCATCTCAGCGACAAGACTACGTGCCTGTGCACGCTCATAAGGGTCTTGAGGTAGTAAACCGCCTCCACTAAGGTCGTTGAAAAACTCTGCAATCGCGAGTGAATCAGCAATGACATGACCTTCCACGAGCAAAACTGGTACTTGTTTAGTCGGCGATACATTGGCCAACTTTGCTTTGTCATCACAAGAGGTCAAATCGATAAGTTCAATGTCTAACTTAATATCTAAGATAGACGCACATAACAGCGTTCTTAATGACCAAGTTGATTCAGTCCCAATCACCAATTTCATTTAATTTCCTTTATATTTCTGAGCATGTTGCTGTTTGCGCCTCGTACAGTACGCCAAAACTTTGAGCTTTTCATCTTCGCTGTAACTTGTCCAACTGGTGATTTCATTCAACGTTCTAAAGCAACCTAAGCACACATCTTTATCATCCAAACAACACTTTCTGATGCAAGGGGATTGGACTAAATTACAACTTGAGTGTGACATCGCAGCTCCTTTAAATAGATTTACTCAAAATAACTTGCCGGAAAACAAGACTGTCTCTTTTTGCCTTTAAAATGATGGCAGACCTCTCCCGTCTCATTATTAATCAAAAAAGAGTGGTCAATATCCTTAAAGTAAAACCACATAAATTCCATACCTTCTTCTGAGAAGTACTGTTCAAAAGTGGGCTCATCAAAATGCGCCGCTAGCGCATCAATATCTGTAATTTCATCGTAGCTAACGGCATAAACAGCTAGGCTCGTGAACGTAGCTACAACAAAAAATACTTTAACGAGGTCAATGTGCATCTTAATACCTTTAATGATTTGATTAGACGAAATACACCATCTTCATCAATCAATATACAAACTGGATGGGGCTATCCCCACCACATACGCACGACCTGTTGCGCGTCGTTTAACTCAATATTGAGTCGCTGAGGTTGGTGATCTTGGGTAAGCATATCTCCAGATTGGTAAACTCTAACCACCTTACCAACGATTGTTTGTAGGGATTTTGAATAATCAATATCTTGCACCATTTTCATTTTATCCTCATTTATGCTTGGAATTTAAAGCCAACGACGCACTCTCCTTTGATAGCGTAAATAGGCATCTCCAAAAGTTTGTTCCATCATCTTTTCTTCAAACCGAATGTACCATCTGTCTGTAATAAGTAAAAAAGCAATCACAAATAAAAATGACACGAGTGCACCACCGATTAATACAGCATAGCCCAGTAATGCAATGACAAAGCCTAGGTACATGGGATTACGAGTATATTGAAATACCCCAGCCTCCACTAACTTATCAGGCTTATTGAAAGTCATAATATTGGTTTCTTCCTTCGCGAATATTGTGCTGCCCGACTTGGCCAGTGCAAGCACCAAAGCAATCGGTACTAACCCTAAAAGATTGAAAGGGTAATAAATTAAATGTGGTGTAGCAGCCAACCAACACACCACAGGCATCAATATGACAAATAAAAATAGTAAAATAGGAGGCAGTAGCTTTTTCATGATGTTATTCCTTACCATTAAGACAAAATGTAGAGATAAGGTAAATCGAATTTTGTTGCTGCGCCTTAACCTATGTTAAGCCAAGCTCTTTTCTAATTCTCGACAGCGATACATCCGTGATCCCGAGATACATCGCGATATGGCGCAATGCAACCGAGCGACATAATGCTTGATTTTCTATGGTAAAGCGTAAGTATCTTTCCTTTGCACTTAACTGAAGTAACGCCGCTTCGCGTTTCTCTTTTTTAAGCGCCAACTGTTCATACATTTTGCGTACAAACCGCCCCCAATTGAGGTTTTGCTCAGATGCAGTGACTAAGTCAGCATAGCGAATTTCGGCAATCACACAGTCTGTTAGCGCTTGCGTTGAAAATGGACTTGGCTGATCTTCCAGATAACAAGATAAACGAGAGAATGCCCCGCCCTTTTGTAGCAGAGATTTATTCCGTTCACTACCCTTTTCATCTAGGTAGAAATAGCGTCCATAACCATCTAATAAAAAGTAAACACTAGAGATTTTCTCGCCTTGCGCGAATAGTATCGTATCGGCTGTGATATGACCGATTTTTATATGTGGAGCCATAAGTAGCCAGTCATCGTGTGAGAAGTCAACTAACCGCCCATATACAGCTAACCATTTTTGATAATTTTCGTTACTTGATTTAGCCATTAGTGTAAGTGCTTTTCGAATAGTAACAGGATTCTATTATCGTAAGGCATCGTATCGAACTGCTGATATCCAAGCTTTTGGTATATGTATTGCGCTCGAGTATTGTCTGCAAAAACATCTAGCCAAATGCGCGTTATATACAACTCCTCTAACACGTATTTTTCCATCGGTTTTATCGCTTCTTGCCCTATTCCCAATCCCTTTTTAGCAACCACAATACGGCGAAATTCAACATTTTTCAGTTCTGGTTCAACGGCTAAAATAATAAAGCCAACTATTTCACTATCTGAGTGGATTGTTAAGTAGCGTAAATTGGTATCAGCGTACTGAGATTGGTGTGTCGAAAGCGGGCTGCTTATTATAAATTGGTTGTTATCTGCAGCACTTTCCATAGTAACAAACCTGCTAAGGTGTACGCCTTCGCTTGCTGTGAGTTTAAGCATGCAGTTCCTTAATTTAACATTTGACGCTCCCTATCTTAGGCCAATTAATTTGATTCTCAAATCACGAGGTGATATGCAGCGCAATTAATGCACCATTCGCAACAACAAAAATTCAAGGCTAACGTCATACTTACTGTAACTAAATCGAGTAGTAAAATAATAACGGATTGGGTTCAATGCGCACCAACGAATCTATATAACTTATACCGAAGATATGAAAAACGGCTCTTCAAGGACTAATATAGGCTGTGAAACAGTACTTGTTTGCACGATACTTTGGCGACATAAAAAGGTTAATGTGAACAAAACATATCCAAAAAAACCAAAACAGTTTGTTTTAATCAACATTTCACTCTCAGCAAGAATGAACAGCTATATCACTGAAACCTATTAAGAAATGCAATAACAGTTAACCTCTACGTAAAAACAACTACAAATTAAATTCCGTTTTTCGTAACAAAAAGTTGAAATGCCACCCAAAAAGGAACTATATTTGTTCAAATCCTGAAATGGGATGTAAATAAAACAATTAAAAACCATAACAAGTATGATGGGGAAATCCGATGTCAACTCTAAATAAGTCAGCACTCACCATCGCTGTAGTGACTGCTTTATCGTCTTCTACAGTTGCTGCTGCGACGTACAATCAATATAACTTTGAAAATAAACCATCTCTAAAAAGTCAATATCCAGAATTAAAGAATAAACAGACAAGGAAATCTACACAGAACGTTGTAACATGGTTAGTTAAATTAACAACTCCCTCAGTGGCTGAACAAAGTCTCGCTGGCATTAGTTCCAAAAATGCAACATCAAGTATTCAGCAAACTCAACAAAGTGTAGAGGCTACAATTGCTAACACTAGTCCAACACTTCAAGTTGTGGCGAAGACATCTAAGCTAACCAACGCAATTATCGTCAATGGCGAAGAAGCAGAGGTTAACAAGCTGCTGAACAACCCATTAGTACATTCAGTGTTACCTGTATTTGATTATAAATTGAATGTGGCTGACAGTGCCGATTACATAAAAGCAACGCCTTTAGTTTCAACAGGTGAAGTTACAGGTGCAGGAATTCGTGTTGCAGTACTTGATACTGGTATTGATTACACTCACCAAGCATTTGGTGGCGCTGGTACAGCCGAAGCGTATGAAGCTGCAGCAAGTAACCCTTCAGACACTCCAGCTTGGCCACAAGGCAAAGTGCTAGGCGGTTATGACTTTATTAATAACGATCCAGACCCAATTGACGTAGGTACTAACCACGGTACTCACGTATCTCATTCAGTAACCGGTATCGCACCGAATGTTGAGCTATTTGTCTACTCCGTCTGTGCTGAAAGCTGTCCAGGCTTGGCACAGCTATTAGCACTAGAGTCTGCCATGGATCCAAATGGAGACGGTGATATTTCCGACCGCGTAGATGTTATAAATATGTCACTAGGCGGAGACTTTGGTGATAACCGTGCAGGGGCGGTACAAGAACTTATTGATAAAGCCGTGATGCTAGGTACTAACGTTGTTATCTCAGCAGGTAATGATGGCCCTACACCATTTATTGTTGGTGGCCCTAGTACAACCGATAATGCACTTTCAGTCGGTGCGATGGAGCACTCTGTCATTAAAGGTCAGCACATTTTAGCAACCTTGATGGGTGAAACGGCTGAAGCAGGTGCGGCAGGTTTTAACCCAGAGGGCTTTGAAGAGTTTGAGTTTAGTAGTGACACAACCCCGCTAGCATTTGTTGAGACTGAAAAGAATGACCGAGGAGATGCCACATCTATCGCTTGCGAACCTTTTGCAGACGACGTCGACTTTACAGGCAAAGCGGTCCTTGTTGACCGAGGCGGCTGTAACTTCACTCAAAAAGTGCTAAACGCCCAAGCGAAAGGCGCTAAGTTGGTGATGATCGCCAATAATGTTGAAGGTGGTGGTCCAACTGAACCAGGTGGCAGTGCTCCAGGTATTGAGATCCCGACAATTGGTTTGAGCTATAGCCAAGGTAAAGCACTTAAACAACAGTTACTAGCAGGAAACAATGTTGCCTATAATGTGAGTGCCACAATCATTCTAAAAGAAGGCATGATCGCGTCATTCACCTCTCGCGGACCTTCTATCAGCGGAAGATTAAAACCTGAAATCACAGCGCCAGGTGTTAGCATTATGACTGCACATCCAGGCCTTGGTGATGGACTTACTCCAGCAAGTGGAACTTCATTCTCTGGCCCTATTACAGCTGGTGCCATGAGTATGCTTAAAGAAGCACTACCAAATCGCAATGGTTTTGAGCTAAAAGCAACATTAATGAATGCGGCTAACTTAGATGTTACCATGGAACCTCGCTCGCAAAACCCAAATGCAGCGCTTGCACCAATCAGCTTTATTGGTTCAGGTCTTGTAGATGTTGAAAAAGCGGCAAACCTTCCGGTTGCAGCATGGGCTGAAGATACGATGCAAGCGGCGCTATCATTTGGCTTGGTTTCACTATCTGAAACTTCATCTATCACCAAAAAGGTAGTCGTTAAAAACTTCTCGAACCAAGAACAGACCTATACATTGGCATATGAGCAGCGATTTGCTGACGACGCTGAGCGTGGCGCACTTAGTATGGCCTTTCCTGAGTCGATCACCGTTCCTGCAGGGCAAACCATTTCGTTTGACGTTACAGCAACTATAGATCCAACTAAACTCCCTGAATGGACATTAACTTCTGCCAACATGGCATTCTTGGATGCAACACACGACCTTACAACATTAGAGCTTGATGGTGCATTGAACTTTATGTCTGGCGACGAAAAAGCACTGCACTTGGTTTATCATGTGCTACCAAAAGCTGCTGCTAACGCGAAAGTTATGCCTGTTGTTGATGACCAAGGTGCTAGACACGTATTAACCAATACTGGCGCTGCGACTTTAAAGCCATTTTTTGCTTCAACGGTTGCAAAAGATGAAGCAGGTGATAGCGAACGTTTAGATATAATCGGTGCTGCTGTAGAAACAACTTCAGTCTCAACTGACGTGTGTGATACCGGTTACATGCTATTGACGACCATGGTTACTAATCAACCTATTATCCACACTTATCAAGGTGGCTTTATGGCTGATTTCGATTTGCCAGCTGAAGGTGGAACGTCGCCAGATGGCACTTATGATGTAACTGTTCAAAACGGCAAGCAAGAATGGTTTGGCAATTTCCTATCTGGTAGCGCTATCTCATTTACTCATGGTTATGGTTCAGGAAGCGGTTTTATTACTAATATTCAATTTGCATCTGGTAATAATTTCGTCACCATGAGTAGTTGTGCCGATGCATTTGGACTTACAGCCGAGCAGGTCGCAACCGGAGTGGAAGCCAAGATTCGCTTCCGCACTGAAGAAGAGACTTGGATGCCGATCCCATCAAATTCTCTAGACGAAATGTTCGCTGATAGTTTCATGATAAAAGCACCAGCAATGGAAGTAGCTACAACTGAAGCAGAAGGCTTAGCTATGCTCGTTGATGATGCTGGTAATGAAGTAACAGAGCTTGCACCTGGTGAGTCAGCAAACCTAACTTTCTCCGACAATGATTTCATGATTCTATCAAGTAACGGCGCGGTACCAGTTATTGTTTCTCCGTCAGAAGAATCAGCGAAAGCGCCAATCATCACTGCTGATCAGTCATTCTCAGTCGAGGAAAATACAGCGGTAGATACCGTTATTGGCCAGCTAGAGGTTGAATACGCATCTGACTTTGCGAACCCAGTTTCTGAGTTTATTGTTATTGCTTCAACTTCATCAGCTATCACGGTTAATTCATCAGGACAGGTCATTGTCGCCAACAGCGAGCAACTAGACTTCGACTCAGGACTAGAAAGCGTTGAGCTTGAAGTCGTGGCGACTGATACCGGTGGCAATGTATCTGAGCCTGCGAAAATTATGGTCGAGGTAACAAACTTAATGGATGAAGAGTCAGAACAGCCGACTCCAGATCCAACGCCTACGCCAACACCATCAAAATCTTCAAGTGGTTCATTATTTTGGTTACTACTAGCAGCACCACTTGCGCTGCTACGTAGAAGAAAATAACACCCTACTTTTTGTAATTAAGTAATGAAATGGCGAGCATTGTGCTCGCCATTTTTATTTAACCTGAGGTTTGGATAAGGAATGTTCCAACTCATTGTTGCTAAAGCACAACTTAGTTTTTCCTTGTCTAGCCAGCAAGTTTTAGGGAAAACACCGCTTCCGCGTCCTGCTCTCGCTAAGGTACCTACATCCTGTAGGCAAGGCGAATTTACGTACCAATAGCGGGCTATTGGAAGTGAATTCAACGCTGTTAGCGCAAAAACTGGCTGCTAGACAGGCATTAATTATCCGAAGCTTAGGTTATTTACTTTTGACACTCATCAGTATCTTTTAGAGTGCTTCTCCCTGTGTAGCTAACTGACAACGACAATCCCACGGTAGAACTTGCATTACAATAGACAAAAGTACCGTTATAGAGTCCCGCGAGATGGCCAAAGCGGCGAAATATAATGGCGTTTCTTGGGTAGGTGAGCTTGTCACCTGAGTCTACTGAGTCCACAACCGCTAATTTATAATCATCGCCTGAAAACTCACCTTGAGGGTGGTAGTCGATAAAAACCGTTAACTGAGTGTGCCATTCTTTGTCGTCGCAGCGATTGTTTTTCAGTGGGCATAAAGTAACGGTTGCACCACTTGCAACGGCCTGAATGCGAGCAAAATTAATGGCTCGTCGCAACGCTTCTAGTTTTATTTTTGGTTTATCAAACTGAAATAAAGCCGTAAGACTGGGAAGAGAGAATAAGCTGACGGTAGTGATAATCGCCAAACACACTAAAGATTCCAATAGGGAAAATCCCATATGACGATGCATATCCTTTGCCTCGTTTTATATTTTCTTTAAGCCTAGTCGTTTATATATTAAAGGCAAGATTGAAACTTTGAGATATTTTGCGCATCAGTACTTTTGTGGTTATCCACAGGTATCTGTTGTATTTCCTCGATATAATGCTGTGCCAGCGGTTGAAACACTCAACTGCTGATTGTTGTCGTTACTACCAGGACAATAGGTAAAATTGCCAGCGTTTGAACCACTTAAGAGTCCACTTGAATCAAACCTTAGACGATTGTCACCAGAAAATACCATAGTGTCGTTATCGTCTACGACCTCCATCGTTCTATGGATAGTATCACCATTACTAAATGTGCCATTTTTATCACTATCAACAAACACGCTAATTCTGTTCGTTGCCCAATTATCTTGGCAAGTAAATGCAGTCCTAGCTTGAATATTGGCTGGGGGAGCTGGGCAGAGAATGACAATTTCGTCTGCGGCGGTTGCTTTTACACGAGCAAAAGCGATGTTACGTTGTAATTCTTGTAAGAAGGACTCTGCTCGGTTGCGTTGCAGCAGGTTGCCATCAAAGCTAAATGAAATGGCCAATACGATAGCCAATATAGCGATGGTTATCATCAGTTCTAGTAGATTGAATCCTGCTGATTGTTTCATTACCGCCTCACAACCAAAAAGTAATAATTTATGATTAATATTATTGCGTGAAATCACTTCAACTTTCAATGTCTTTGTTTGCCTTGGGCAAGCGGATTGTCTAAAATCGACGCTATACCAAAGGAATCGAGATAGTCATGAAGAAAATAGAAGCAATAATTAAACCGTTTAAACTTGATGATGTCCGAGAAGCGCTTTCGGATGTGGGGATAACAGGTATGACGGTATGTGAAGTAAAAGGTTTTGGTCGTCAGAAAGGTCATACTGAGTTATATCGCGGTGCTGAATATATGGTAGATTTCTTGCCTAAAGTAAAGCTTGATATTGTCACCGCAGATGAAGACGTTGACAGAGCCATTGAAGTTATCCTAAAAACCGCGCAAACAGGCAAAATCGGTGACGGTAAAATCTTTGTGACCGATGTTGAGCGTGTGGTTCGGATCCGTACAGGTGAAGAGGACGAAGAAGCGATTTAATACGCTGTTAAGTCAAATGCTTACCTTTTAAGGCTGCTTACCTTCTATTATGGGCAGCCTAACTCCTTCCTTATTACAACTACAATCAAATAAAATACGCTGACGGCTGATGTCTATGTACAGAAAACAAGTATTTTTTACTGCTGTAGAATACTTGAAGGCGAGTACTGCTTGGAGAGAAGTCACGACATCGGTGATATCGTGACTTAGCACTCTATTTATTTGTTACGTGCGTTAACCGATTTGGCTTTTTTCACGTTATCTGCAAGGTCTGGTAGGCCGAGTTTGCGGTAGCTTTTTTCCATAATGTCAAAAGCTTGGGTCAGATAACTACTTTGAGAGTAGTGCTCTACTACATATTTACCACGGTTTGCTGCGGCAAGATATGCTTCACGCTCGAAGTAATATTCAGCGACTCTCAGTTCGTAACGAGCCATTTTGTTTAGTAACCATACTAAGCGTTTTTTAGCCTCTGGTGCATACGGACTGTTTGGATAGTTTTTAACTAACGTGGTTAAATCCTGAAAAGCAACGCGGGTGCGATTGGCATCGCGGTCGGCTCTGTCGACACCAAAATATTCTTGGAATGCGTTTTCGTCGGCTTTAATACTTACCAAGCCTCGCATGTAGTACATGTAGTCTAGGTCTTTATGGTTTGGATTTAAGCGAATAAAACGATCAATAGTGGCAAGTGCTTGGTCAGTGTTACCTGTTTGATAATATGCATAGACTAAGTCCATTTGAACTTGTCTTGCATAAGGGCCAAACGGGTAACGAGCATTAATCGCACCCAATAATTCAATAGCGCGGGCATATAAACCGGAATCTAATGTTTGTTTAGCATCTTCATAAAGTGCTTGGGCGGATTTGTTTGGTACGCGTTCAATATCTTCTTGTTCTGGTGCGGATGAACAGGCTGCCAAACCCAAAACAGACGCGGCTAACGCCAGCCTAAAGGCGTGTGTCCTTAAGTTTTTAATCATTTTATTTTACTACCTTTGTTTTCTTCGGCTAGGCCAACTCGGCAAAACCGAGTAAACTATGCATTAATACGATTCTAACCCAGTCGAGCACGGCTTGCACTGGTAAATTAGGTAAAGTTTCAGATGTCAGAGCAAATTTCCCTCCAAGCGGAGGTTCCAGTCGAACTCGGTGGTAAACGTCTAGACCAAATATTGGCGCAATTGTTCCCGGATTTTTCTCGTTCAAGAATAAAAACTTGGATCCTTGAAGATAAAGTCACCGTAGATGGTGAAGTATTCAACACCCCTCGTGAAAAGTTACTTGGTGGTGAAAGTGTTGCTATCGAGACGGTTATCGAAGCACAACGTGAATACGAAGCGCAAGATATAGAGTTAGACATTGTTTATGAAGATGATGACATTCTTGTGATAAACAAGCCGATGGGGCTGGTGGTTCACCCCGGTGCCGGTAACCCAGATGGCACTGTGTTAAATGCTCTGCTGCACCATCACCCAGAAATCATTAACGTGCCTCGTGCTGGTATCGTACACCGTCTAGACAAAGACACGACGGGTCTAATGGTCGTGGCGAAAACTATTCAAGCACAAACGCACTTGGTGAAGAATCTACAAGCGCGTGAAAACTTCACACGTGAATATGAAGCTGTCTGTAATGGCACGATGACGGCAGGTGGCATGATTGAAAAGCCAATCGGTCGTCACGCAACCAAGCGTACACATATGGCAGTACATGAGATGGGCAAGCCAGCTATCACTCATTACCGTGTTGCTGAAAAGTTTCGAGCACACACGCGCTTGCGCCTGCGCCTAGAAACCGGTAGAACGCACCAAATTCGTGTACATATGGCGTATTTGAATCACCCACTAATTGGCGATCAGCTCTATGGCGGCCGTCCTCGTCCACCAAGAAATGCGACTCAAGGGTTAACCGAGCAATTAAGAGAGTTTAAACGTCAGGCATTGCATGCTATAAAACTGAGTATCGCACACCCTATTACTGGCGAAAAGATGACATGGGAAGCGCCTGTGCCTGAAGATATGATTAAGTTGGTGGCAGCGCTCAGAGAAGATACCAAAGAAAACCCGGATTTAACGTTATAAGATGCAACTTGCTCAGTGGCCATTAACCCAATTCGTTGGGACATTATCAACAACGCGCAAGGGCGGTGTTTCAGCACCGCCGTATGATAGCTTTAACCTAGCCTTTCATGTTAGTGATAATGCTGAACATGTAGCCGAAAATCGCCGAACTTTACACGGCTATGTGGCCAACCCGATAGTATGGCTTGAGCAAGTGCATGGCGCAGAAGTGGCGGTGGTCGACGCGCAGTTTGAAATCGCGCAGGTCCATCAAGCCGATGCCTTATACACTCGCTTGCGTCAAACACCACTGGCTATCATGACAGCAGACTGCTTACCCATTCTGCTTGCATCAAAAGATGGTAAAGAGGTAGCCGCTATCCATGGTGGTTGGAAACCTCTTGCTGCTGGAATTATCTCGCAAACACTGGCTAAGTTTAACTGTGCACCTGAAGAGATCTGTGTATGGTTTGGCCCTGCGATTGGGCCTAGCGCCTTCGAGGTGGGTGAAGACGTAGTACAGGCTTTTGAGGCGCAACGAAATACGGCATTTGTTGCTAAAAAAGACGGTAAATATCTTGCGGATATTTTCAAGCTTGCACAATCGTTATTACGCGAGCAAGGTGTAAAGGATTTTTACGGCGATAAACACTGTACAGTAACTATGTCCGAGCAGTATTTTTCCTATCGTAGAGACAAAACAACGGGCCGTATGGCAACTTTGATTTGGCGCAAATAATCAGGGTAAATTATTACTTTTACGCTTGATCTTCGTTCAGTTAATACCCATAAATAAGGTAATTCGATATTTTATATGGGTAAATAAATCATGCGTTTAGATAGATTTACAAGCAAATTCCAAGCTGCGCTTTCCGATGCGCAGTCATTAGCGCTTGGGCGCGATCACCAATTTATTGAACCTGTTCATTTAATGTATGCTTTGCTCCAACAGAGCGGTTCGAGTGTGCGCGCATTATTAGCACAAGCAGGTGTGAGCGCCGACGAGCTTAATACTAAGTTGTCACAAGCCATTGAAAAGCTATTTAAAGTAGAAGGTGTAGGTGGTGATGTACAGCTTTCAAATAACCTTATTTCACTGATCAATCTGTGTGATAAATATGCACAAAAACGTAAAGATAAATATATCTCCAGCGAGTTATTTGTTTTTGCTGCGTGCGAAGATAAAGGCCCATTAGGCGAGATTTTCAAAGCGCTTAACATCACCCAGCCAAAGATCGAGCAAGCCATTAAGGCTATTCGAGGGGGTCAAAAAGTGGATGACCCTAATGCCGAAGACACTCGCCAAGCTCTTGAGAAATTTACCATCGATCTCACTGAGCGTGCTGAGCAAGGCAAGCTTGATCCGGTTATTGGCCGTGACGACGAAATCCGCCGCACTATTCAAGTACTACAGCGCCGTACTAAAAACAACCCTGTACTTATCGGTGAACCGGGCGTTGGTAAAACCGCCATCGTTGAGGGGCTCGCGCAGCGTATTATCAACGGTGAAGTTCCTGAAGGCTTGAAAAGTAAGCGTGTACTATCGCTAGATATGGGAGCATTGGTGGCAGGAGCCAAATACCGTGGTGAGTTTGAAGAGCGCCTGAAGTCGGTATTAAATGAACTGGCTAAAGAAGAAGGCCAAGTTATACTCTTTATTGATGAAATCCATACTATGGTGGGGGCGGGCAAAACCGACGGTGCAATGGATGCTGGCAACATGCTAAAACCCGCACTCGCACGTGGTGAGCTTCACTGTGTGGGGGCGACCACGCTTGATGAATATCGTCAGTATATTGAAAAGGACGCGGCACTTGAGCGTCGTTTCCAAAAAGTATTTGTTGCAGAGCCAACCGTAGAGGACACCATCGCGATTCTGCGTGGCTTAAAAGAGCGTTACGAATTGCACCACTCGGTGGATATTACCGATCCTGCGATTGTCGCTGCGGCTAATTTATCACATCGTTATATCTCAGACCGGCAGCTTCCAGATAAAGCTATCGATTTGATAGACGAAGCCGGGTCTTCAATTCGGCTGCAAATTGACTCAAAACCGGAGCAATTAGACAGACTAGAGCGCCGTATTATCCAACTAAAATTGGAAGATAACGCGCTGGCAAAAGAGAAAGATGAAGCGAGTCAAAAGCGTCGCACTGAGATGCAAACGCTCATCAATGAATTAGAATCTGAGTATCGAGAGCTTGATGAAGTGTGGAATGCCGAAAAAGCCTCACTACAAGGCACACAAGTGATTAAGGCTGAGCTTGAGCAAGCGCGTTTAGATCTAGAAGTCGCGCGTCGAGCAAGTGATTTGCAACGTATGTCCGAACTACAATACGGTCGGATCCCTGAGCTTGAGCGAAAACTAGACCTTGCTTCTCAGGCTGAAATGCAGGAAATGAGCCTTTTAAAAAATCAGGTCGGTGAAGATGAAATTGCAGAAATTCTATCGCGCTGGACTGGGATCCCGGTCGCAAAAATGCTTCAAGGTGAGCGTGAAAAGTTACTGCAAATGGAAGACGAGCTTCATAAAAAAGTGATTGGTCAAGACGAAGCCGTTAATGCGGTTGCCAACGCTATCCGTCGCTCACGAGCCGGGCTTGCAGACCCAAACCGCCCAATTGGTTCGTTCTTGTTCTTAGGTCCAACAGGGGTGGGTAAAACGGAGCTGACCAAAGCGTTAGCCAACTTTATGTTTGATACGGAAGATGCCATGGTGCGCATTGATATGTCCGAGTTTATGGAAAAACACTCAGTTGCGCGCTTGGTTGGTGCACCTCCTGGCTATGTTGGCTATGAAGAAGGTGGCTATTTGACAGAAGCGGTAAGGCGTCGTCCTTATTCTGTGATTTTGCTTGATGAAGTGGAAAAAGCGCATCCAGATGTATTTAACATCTTATTGCAGGTCTTGGACGATGGTCGCTTGACCGATGGTCAAGGTCGCACGGTTGATTTTAAAAATGCGGTGATCATCATGACCTCGAACTTAGGGTCGGATGTCATTCAAGAGCAGGCAGGAAACAACGACTACGCAACACTCAAGGAGCGTGTTATGGGCGTGCTCGCTAGTCAGTTTAGACCTGAGTTTATTAACCGTATTGATGAAACTGTGGTGTTCCACCCGCTTATCAATGAACATATTAAAGAAATTGCGAGTATCCAATTAGACAGATTGAGTAAACGCTTAACTGAAAAAGGCTTTGCGCTTGAGCTCAGTGACGCCGCGCTTGATAAAATCGCTGCAAGCGGGTTTGATCCAGTATATGGTGCTCGTCCTCTAAAACGAGCAGTGCAACAATATATCGAAAACCCGTTGGCTCAGGACTTGTTACAAGGTAAGTTTGTGACTGGCGATACCATTAAAGTCGGGGTTGTCGACGACCAGATAGTGTTCAATCACTAATATAGCTAAACGCTCTTACAGTCATACTGTAAGAGCGTTTTTCCTTCCCATACTGTAAATTTCTTCAAACTCCTTACCCTTTCGCGTATTCTACAAAGATAACAAACTGTCTTTAAGAAAGCCGCATATGATAAATAAGTCAACCACTTACGGTATCTACGAATTTGGTGATAGCAATCAGCTGTGTAGTACCACCATTTCTTTGCCAGCACTTACTTCAGGCCAAGTGCGCATAAAAGTAAACAGTACCAGCGTTAATCCTATTGAAGTGAAAACCAGGCAAGGTCTTGGTTATGTTGCGGCGCAAAAAGGCGCAGGTGCCTTTTTGCCGCTCGGATATGATCTGTATGGTGAGGTGGTTGAGGTTTATGGCCCAGATAACCAATTTAAAGTAGGCGACCTTGTCATCGGTATGATTGGATTTGCAAGTAACCCCGGAACTTATAGTGATTATGTAGTGGCGCCTGAGGCTGAGCTCATCAAGGTTTCTTTGCAAGAAAATCCAGATATTGCAGGTCTTTGTCTTGCGGGTCTTACGGCAAAACAAGCGCTAGATAAATTTTCGAATCATAATCGTCCACTATATGTATTGGCACCAACCGGTGGCGTGGGGCATTTAGCAATTCAACTAGCACAGCTCCAAGGGCGAAAAGTCATCGCTGTCTCGACCCGCCCTGAGCACGAATTGTTGTCGAAGCTCAAGGTAACGGCAATAAGTTATGACGAATTTTATCAGCACCAAGTTGAATGCGATTTACTGGACTTAATTGGTGGCGATATTGCATTACAGTGTGTCGACTCGATGAAGCCGGATTCGCACCTAGTGACTATTCCCAGCGTCACCAAAGAAATCGTCTGTGAGCGAGCCACGACAAGGGGTGTAAAGGCTGAGGGGATGTTGGTTGCGAGTAATTTAGGCGATCTTAAATATTTGTATCAGGCGTACCAAGCTGGCAAAATCAGCATCAACGTAAGTCATTACTTTGCGATGGCGGATATTGCGCTGGCTCATCACTGTATGGAAAGTGGTAAGCATGTTGGCAAAGTTATTATTAAGGCCTAAGTGTACTAAAAGTAGCCATATTTAAATTGATTGCTCGGTTTAAATCACTCATTTAATGAATACACTTGGTATAATTTGGTTTCGACCCCATAAACTTGAAATTGGCCTGTAGGTTCGAGGAAGAATTTTTGAAACAATTAGACTTAAACACTAAGCTGGACTTATTGTCTGACGGCGCGCATCGCGGCGTTTTCAAAGGTATCAAAAGAGGTATCGAACGTGAGGCATTGCGGATCCAAGGGTCGGGAAAAATAGCGAAAACACCGCATCCAGAAAAGACGGGCCACGCACTGACCAATGGTCATATCACCACTGATTTTTCTGAGTCGCTACTCGAATTTATCACCCCTGTGAGTGAAGACCCACAAGAGACATTAGCGCAACTTTCTGATCTACAGAAGTTTACTTTGGCGAATATGGGTGATGAGTTACTGTGGCCTTTGTCGATGCCATGCTTTATTGAGGACGAAGAAGATATCGTCCTAGCGCAGTTTGGCACCTCTAATATCGGCAAAATGAAAACGCTATATCGTGAAGGGCTAAAAAACCGTTATGGCAGCATGATGCAGGCCATTGCGGGTGTGCACTTCAATATTTCGTTTCCAGAGTCCGTTTGGCAAAGTCTGCAAGTGATGTCTGAAGATGATAACCCTCAACAATCATTTATCTCCCAGCAGTATTTAGGCCTAATTCGTAATTTCAAGCGTGAAATGTGGCTGATCAGCTACCTGTTTGGCGCATCTCCTGCGCTTTGTCCGTCATTTTTGCAAGGCAAAAAGAGCGACTTGCCATTTAGTAAGCTAGAAAATGGCTCCATCTACCTTGAATATGGCACGGCGCTTAGACTGGGTGATTTAGGTTATACCAATAGCGCACAAAGCTCGCTTAAGGTGATGTACAACGATCTGGATGAGTATATTGCGGGCTTGCGACAAGCCATTCGTTGTCGCTCCGACTTATATCATGAAATTCCAGACTATCGAGCAGCAGAGCCAAAACAGCTGAATCGCAACATTTTACAAATTGAAAATGAGTTCTACTCGCCAATTAGACCAAAGCGCAATGCCAAGTCTGGTGAAACGCCGACTCAGGCACTTGAACGTGGTGGTATCGAATATATCGAAATTCGTGCGCTGGATGTTAACCCATTCGAGCATACTGGTGTCAGTCTTGAGCAAATCCACTTCCTCGATGTGTTCTTAACCTATTGTTTGTTAAAGCCAAGCCCTGAGCTTTCGTTTGAAGCGCAGAAGCTCGCTGGTAAGAATTTACATCAGGTGGTTAACCAAGGTCGCTGCACAGCACTTGAACTGAGTAAAGCGGGTGAGCCTGTGAGTGTGAAGCAGTGGGGCACAGAGATTTTTACAGACTTACTCAAAGTCGCAAAAATGTTAGATGCGAGTACCGAAAAATTAGTCTACGTGGCAACAGTGGAAAAATTAATGTTGTCAATTGAAACACCTGCACTTACTTTTTCTGGGCAGTTGCTATCTCAACTGAAGAGTCGTACCTTAGAACAAGGCTCAATGGGCATTGAACTTGCGAAAAAATATAAGCAACTTCATCAAGATATCAAATACGGCTATTACGATGAAGATACGCTGAAGTCATTTGCACGTCAGTCTTTCGAAGATGAGGCTGCGGTTAGAGCTGCGGATACGGTAGACTTCACGGCTTTCCTTGACGATTATTTTTCAAGGGCATAATGCACAAGGCATAAAAAAGCGCAGCCATAAGGCTGCGCAAATAAATTTCAGGGATGAAACAATGCTAAACTGCTGCATTCATAAGTTCAGACCAATGCAAATTGTAAAAGTTCATTAGGTTTCGAAAAAAATGCAAAAAAAATTAATTTTAATTAGCCTCGTCGCTGTTTTATCCGGATGTGCTACTGCACCACCTAAACAACCTCATGATATTTGTAAGATTTTTGAGGAAAAAGAAGATTGGTACTATGACGCTCGTGATGCTCAAGAAAAGTGGGGCTCACCAAAGCATGTACTGATGAGCATGATGTATCAAGAAAGTTCTTTTCGGCATGATGCGGCTCCGCCTATGGAGTATTTCCTGTGGTTTATTCCTGTTGGCAGAGTGAGCTCTGCTTATGGCTACTCTCAAGCCAAAACTCCGACCTGGTCTGATTATATTCGTGAAACTGGAAACTCAGGTGCAGATCGCGATGACTTTGAAGACGCCATCGACTTTATGGCTTGGTTCGTATACAAAACTCACAAGGTAAACGGCGTGTCTAAATGGGACGCTTACGCACAATACCTCAATTATCATGAAGGCTGGGGCGGTTATCGTCGTGGTACTTATAAAAATAAGAAATGGTTAATGCAAGTCGCAAATAAGGTAAAGCATCGTGCTGCGCGCTATGCCGTTCAACTTAAACGCTGTGAAGATGATTTAGATAAGAACTGGTTCGAGAGAATTTTTTCTTGAGTAAATTGCGGTGTTACTTTCAACACCGCAATTGAGTTTAGTTTTACTTACTTAAGAGTTATACCAATTAGACTTAATGCTTGCTCAATTTGAAGGATCAAATCTGACGCTAACTGCGCTGTCTCTTATACACATCT
>NZ_MBQA01000207.1:0-79517 GCF_001709235.1 Pseudoalteromonas sp. BMB | reverse complement strand
AGCTATTGGTGCGTAAATTCGCCTTGCCTACAGGATGTAGGTACCTTAGCGAGAGCAGGACGCGGAAGCGGTGTTTTCCCTAAAACTCTCTGGCTAGACAAGGAAAAAACTAAGTTGTGCTTTAGCAACAATGAGTTGGAACATTCCTTATCCAAACCTCAGGTTAAATAGCAAAATTTTCGCTAGGTTATCGACAAGATTTTCTCGCCTCAAAATAGATCACTTAATTAAGCGAATTGGTATTAGTTATTTTTAGTATTCATACGGTAGTGATGAAAAGTGAGATCAAAAAAGCCCCATAGCAAGCGCTGTAGGGGCTTTAGAAAGGAAATAGGGCAGGTTATGCTGATGGAATGAGTGCATACCCTCCTTTTAAATGTCCGATATTATGAAAGCCAAGTCTTGCCAGCGCTTGTGCGGCAACTTGTGAACGGCTGCCGCTGCGACACACCAACACCAACTCTTTCGACTTGTCTTGACTATGTTTGCAAATAAAGTCAGTAAGGCGGGTGAGGGGCACATTTTGATCAAATGCTCTGTCGTGGTTTAGGGCATATTCATGCGGTTCACGTATATCAATTAACAGCACACCTTCGTTGTTAGCGATGTGAGCATTGAGCTCTTTTGTAGTGTACTCGTGCAATTCAAATTGGTTTTTATTGCAAACCGTTGCGCCACACATGATCTCGCTGCCAGCCTCATCAACAATGTTTTTGTCTATTTGTGCCTTTTTCTCGACAAATACATCAACTGCAACGTCATGTTGAAGCACACTGTTTAATAGCAAATTACGATTACACTCTGCCGCTAGGGTAGTTGCAAACTCATTGTTGTAGTCGTGGCTTGGACATAGCAAAGTATCGGTTTCGATAAGTTGAGCAAGTAGCTGAATACTGTGTAGCATCGCTTGTGATGAGCTGGTGGAGAAGTTGGTCCTACCAAGTGCTCCCATCAGGATTAGGTCACCACAAAAAACGTATCTAATGGTGTACTCACCTTGCTGTTGCTCCAATAGCATAAAGGTGACGCTATCTTCCGTATGTCCTGGTGTGGCTAGTTTTGCAAGACGGAAATGACCAATAGCTAGCGCTTCAAGTGACTGGCCTTTAAATTCAATTTGTGTAGCTTGAGTAGGCCAGCCTAAATGGTCGCATGCTTGTTTTGGTAAATTCAGTGCGGTTCGACTCGATTCGTGATCGGCGTGCCCATGAGTATCAAGTGCGGCGAGCAGTGTCAGCTGCTGGCATTCCAGTATCGTATTAAGACGTTCTACCAGCTCAGGAAGTGGATCGATAATAATCGCCGTTTTTGACTGCTTATCTGCAAACAGCCAACAGCATGCACCACCCACTTTAAATTGTACTAGGCCGTCAAGTGCTTCTTTATTGTTAATGCCATTCGCCGCTTGCATGAGACAGCTGTGACCGAGTGCCTGAGCACAATGGAGAATGCGTTCACACGCCGCGTCTATTTCAGTTTGGGTTGTGGCAGGGCCAAAAGACAGTCGAATAGCCGATTCGCTTTGCCATGCAGGGAGTCCCATGGCATCTAGCACAAAACTGCGCGTTACCTTTGAACTGCACGCTGAACCCGAGCTGACACGGATGTTTGCTGCGTCGAACAAATCCATGATTTCTTTTGAGCTAAATCCCGGAATTGCAAAGTTTAGTGTAGTTGGAACGCTATTACTGAATTGATTATTAAATACAATTGTCGGGAACGCATCTTTAAGCGTTTGCGCCAGCTGATTTCGAAAATCGTGTAGCTTATCTACGCTTGCAAATTGGCTGTCATTTTCTTTTAGCAGTTCATCAAAAATCACATTCAGTGCGGCAAGGCCTGGTAAGTTTTCTGTTCCTGAGCGTAAACCGCTCTCTTGACCGCCTCCTGCAATAAATGGCGTAAACGGCGCGGTTTCTCTAATATAAACAAAACCGATGCCTTTTGGTGCATAGAGCTTATGGCCACTAAAAGGTGCGTAGTCAATTGTTGTTCTCGCTAAGTTTAAGCTGCGTTTTCCCAGGGCTTGCACACAGTCAACCATCCAAAAAATATCTGAGTTATGCTTTCTTATTACTTCTTCTAATTTGTTCAGGTCTTGATATACACCGGTTTCATTATTAACAGCCATAGTGCAAATCATTAGCGCACTAGGCACTTCATTTGCGATAAACGCTAAATCCAGATTACCTGCACCATCAACCGGGATGGCTTTGACATCAGCATTTATTTCTAAAATTTGATTCCAATGTTTGAGTGATTCAGGCACTGCTTTGTGTTCAGTTGCGCCGTAAAGTAGCGTATATTTTTTGTTTGGCTGTATCTTCTTTTTTGCTTCACAAAGGGCTGATAGTATGCCGGTCTGGATGCCCTCGGTTGCGCCGCTGGTGAAGATCACTCGACCATGACCAGAACCTAAAACAGCACGTGCTTTTTGGCGAGTGTGCTCCATCAGTTGCTTCGCTTGAAGGCCTGTAATATGGCTGCTGCTGGGGTTGCCAAACATGGTTTTCATGGTAACCAATGCTGCGTCTGCTGCTTGCTCTAATACAGGGGTTGTTGCATTAGCATCTAGATATATTTGAGGTAACACCGTTTCTACTGTCATGACTGAGCCTTTAGGTATAAGCAAATTACCGATATAACAAAAAGTAATAAGTAATTATTTATAGTTATAATAAGGGAGATAGGCGTACGTTTCAACTATTGAGGATGTGTTTCTTGCAGACTAGATAGAGTGATGTTTAATGTAAAATTAATTTGAAAAAAATGTATTCATCATGTTTAATTGCGTTCGCTTAAAGGCAAGGCGAGCAAGGTAACTGTAATGGTAAGGAAAGGCTCTTAGAGTAAGGGATGAATGATGTTGCAACGAATAACAAAACCGACAATGTGGCCGTTATTTTTTACACTGGGTGTGTACGCTACGTTGATCTGGGTACAAGGCTTTTATCAGGCACTTGGCCAAATTATCAGTGAATCCCATATTGCGCTTACCATGGCGTTGGGATCGTTTGTGGCAGGTGGAACGGCATTAGGTGGTGGCGCCGTTGCGTTTCCTGTGATGACTAAATTATTAGACATAGACCCCGCTACTGCTAAGGTATTTTCTCTTGCGATACAAAGCTTTGGTATGACAGCAGCGACCATTACTATTTTTTGTCGCCGTATTCCGGTATATAAAAACGTTATTTTAATGGCGTTGCCAATGGCTGCGCTTGGTGTAACGCTCAGCCTATTATATATCGCGCCTCTGGCACCAAGGCTGCTCGTTAAGTCTATTTTTAGCTTTTTGTTGCTCTGCTTTGCACTAACACTGATTTTGAGATGGTGGCGTAAGGCACATCACCAACCTAGCAGTGAGTTTATCCAACCTAAAATGCTACGCTTTATGGTCGTAGCGCTAATCGGAGGTATCGCGAGTGGATTAGTAGGGTCGGGTGCAGATATTGCACTCTTTGCCTTGTTGGTGATTGCTTATAATGCAGATGTGAAAAAGGCGACTGCAACCTCTGTCGTGGTGATGACGTTTACCTCATTGATCGGAAGTAGCATCAATGCGTGGCACCTCAATACGATCACCAGTGAAATAAACGGTTATTTGCTAGCGGCAATACCGATTGTAGTCGTTGGTGCTCCGTTAGGGGCTTATGTTTGTTCAAAAGTAAAAGTAGGGCACCTGGTCAGTTTTCTTTTAGTCTTGATTGGGCTTGAAGTGAGCTTTACCTGTTATGAGTTATATCCGACGCTGCTCGGATTGTTTTAATCTAATGCGGTTTACAAAATTGGGTAAGCCGCGAAGCGTGGAAATAACGAAGTTAGATTACTCTCGCTAAATAAAAATATCCATCCGTTACACTTTATTATCATCTTTGCGTGTATTGCAAAAAACATTACAAATTTAAAATGTAAATGATAGTTGTTATCATTACTATTGTTTTGCTAAACTTCGCCCCCTCTCTGATAAATTATTTTCTGAAATAGGTATTCGTGGCTATTTCAGAAAGATCCAATTGCGTAGTTTGGAGTTAAAAAATGCAATACTCTCGCTCTTCTGTTCTTTCCGCCTCATGCGTTGCGGTTAAGTTGGCTTTACTTGGTGCAAGCACAATGGCTTTCGCTTCTGAAGACATAGAAAAAATCAGTGTCTATGGCAAACATAATAAAATTATTTTGCAATCTGGAACTGCAACTAAGTCTAATATGGATCTTATGCAGACCCCCGCAGCGGTTGTTGTTGTTGACAAAGAGCTACTAGATTCGCAAAGCGCAGCGACTTTACAAGAAGCACTACGCAACGTAAGTGGTTTATCTCAGGCAGGTAATAACTACGGTATTGGTGATTCGCTAATGGTTCGTGGTCTAGGCGTAAACTATACCTATGATGGTATGTATGGTGGTGCTGACTTAGGGAACAGCTTTAACCCAACACGCTCCTTAACCAACATCGAAAGTATTGAAGTGTTAAAAGGTCCTGCTACTGGTCTTTATGGTATTGGTGCAGCAGGTGGTGTAGTCAACTTAGTCGAGAAAAAGCCACAATTTGAACAGGCGCTCTCAATTAATGGTAAAGTGGGCGCATGGAATACTTATGGCTTGGGCGTTGATTTTACAGATGCAATTACTGACCAGCTTGCCTACCGTGTTGTTGCAAACCATGAGCGTAGCGACGGCTATCGAGATCTAGAATCTAATAGAGACGAAATCTATGCAAGCTTACGTTTCGACCCAAGCAGCGAGCACTCATTTTTACTTTCAACGGCCTATATTGATGATTCGCAACAAGTAGATTCAATTGGCGATCCTGTACGCATTATTAACTGGGATAGCATTACTGGGCAACCAGGACTGGTTACAGCTGATCGCTTGCCAAATGACCCACAATATGATGCTGAGAAAGGTAAGTGGTTAGGTGTA
Source organism: Pseudoalteromonas sp. BMB (assembly GCF_001709235.1). Lineage (NCBI taxonomy): Bacteria > Pseudomonadati > Pseudomonadota > Gammaproteobacteria > Alteromonadales > Pseudoalteromonadaceae > Pseudoalteromonas > Pseudoalteromonas sp. BMB. Next base: position 74,600 of record NZ_MBQA01000207.1, on the reverse strand, counting down.
CAACTGAATGATGAACAGCGCGCGCAACTTGCAGAGTCAATCCGTATTGGCGATGGCTTAAAGCCTTTTAATCTTGGCGATGGGAATCTTATTTCTCCTTTATCTCGTCCAAATGAAGGTGAAGAGCTACGGATAAAGCTTCGTCACGATTGGTACTTAAATCGCAGCTCAAAGCTAACCCAGCAGATATTATGGCGTAGTTACGATTCGGATTTTGTTCGCCAAACAGGTGCTTATAATTATGTTTATTGGGAGCGCAATGGTGTGATCAATGCAAACCCAAGAGCCCCGCTTGTGATTGATGATGTGCTATATCCTTATGCGGCTCGCCGTCAAGAGTATCGCCGTCAAGTTGCCAGCGAAAAAACTTGGCAGTACTTTGCTGATTTACAGTTAACTTGGGATATGGGTTCTTTGAGCGGTGAGCACTTAGTTAGCGTTAACTATGAAAATCGTGATATGCGCTTAAAAAGTTGGTCTGCATATGATGCAGATGGTAAAGGCTCAATTCCATATATCTTAGATATTCGCGAGCCAAACTGGCCGACAGGCGAATTTGAGGATTATAACCCATCGCTACGTAGTAACTACGATAAAACACTTACGGCGTATGGCATTAGTGCACAAGAAGTGGTGTATATCACTGATGCACTAACTGCTCGTGCTGGCCTTGCATATACTAGCGTTGAACAAAAATATCAGCATTTAGGGACTGACCGCTCACCTGAAGAGAGTGAAGAGCTGGACACTGATGATGCTGGTATGACGTATAATATTGGCTTGAATTATCAAGTGACTTCTCAGCTTTCTGCTTTTGTAAATATGGCAAAGGGTCGTACTGCATACAGTGTACTGGGTAGCCTAGAAAATGAAGCTGATGCGAACCGTAAAAACAGACCTGACTCGGAATCTGAAACGTTAGATATTGGTGTGCGTTTTACTGCGTTTGACGAAGATTTATTGGGGTCATTAGTGTGGTTTGAAACTAAACGCACAAACCTAATGTATAACAACCCAGAGTACAACGAGAATCCTGGTGAAGACTACAATGTGAGTGTTCCACGCTATTTCTTCGATGATGAAGATGAGTCAAAAGGTGTAGAACTTGACTTAAATTTAGCATTGAACGACCAAATCAGTGTGAACATGAACGCAACCTATCAAGATGCGGTTGAGATCCGTTCGAATGAGCGCTCAGGCCAAATGAAAGGGGTGCCGAAAAAGTTTGCCAGCACGTGGGTGAAGTATACTCAACCTATTGATTGGTTTGGTGGTGCATTGGAGTACAGTCTTGGTATTAACTATGAGAGTGAACGAACAATTAACTCTGTTTCTTTCGGTCTGCCTACGGCAACCATTGATGGTTATACCCGCTGGGATGCTGCAATTAAGTTCGATGCTGAGCAGTTCGATATTCAGCTCAACCTTGAAAACCTAACTGATGAGCGCTATTACAGCAAAGCATTGTTCTTAGGCGGTACGCCTGGCAACGAGCGTAATGCTAAGTTGAGCTTTAACTATAGGTTCTAATTGGTTCACAAAGAAGAAGGAGGGAAGTCCCTCCTTCTTCTTTCTAAGCAGTCGATGCTTAGTCACGTTTAGATTAGTTAATCCCTGAACAGGATAAAAAGCAGTTATTTAATGTAACAAGTGATACGAGTGAGAAGCTCGTGTGGTGGTGTATCTCTGACATCATTTAAGTACTCTTCGATAACAGGCACATCGGCAGGTTCAAACTCACTGTTAGGCAACCATTGTCCAAACAGATACTCGTAAGGCGTTTCAAGAGAAGCATAGTCACCTTGGTAAAGTAGGCTAGCTGTTTTGCCCGATGGAATGGCGAATTCACAAAGCCCCTCTGGGAGAGATGCTGTTGTCTTTGGCACTAAAATTGTTGCCATTGATTTCAGTTTGCTTTCCTCGACGGTTTTTGGGTCGTCAAAATACACACCAAAGAAACGCGTATCTTCACCTAATAAGCCTTGTTGTTGCGTCAGTACGTTTAACTTCTCAAATGCTTGACCGATTTGCATGTAATCGCCATGGTGCTCAAGCCCGATTAACATCATTTGCTCATTACTGCCTATTTCTACATTAAACATATTCGAATCCTCATCTACCTTAATGATATGAAACTCGGCCGCACAGCCTTTTGCCTTGGCCTGTTCATGTTGGCGGAATAGGCTAGGTGGTTGCTTATATCGTTGAGAAAATGCTCGGCTAAACGCTTCAATACTTGCATAGCCGGTCTGCTCAGCCACCTTTGCAATGGAGTCTTGGGTGCGAATTAACATACCTGCAGCAACATGTAGTCGCATTCTTCTCACGGTTGCATTGATGGTTTCCCCTGCGATTGAGCGATAAACACGGTGAAAGTGATAAGTCGACATATGGCATTGATCAGCAAGCGTGATCACATCAAGTTCGCGATTAATATTGTTATAGATGTAATCAATAACAGTATTTAAGCGAGTAGTGTAATGGCTCAGGGTCGTTGCTTTTCTAGTCATCGTTCACTTCGTTGTTGGTTTATGCGGCCAATTACAACTCCGAAACTTACGTCAGAGCTGATATGGCTTATCATGGCAGAACTCGATTTGATAATGTTTGCTGATTTGTACTTTACGCAACTTATTGGTTTTCCGTAAGTGCTTTTTCCACAGCTTTTAAAATAGATGATTTGGTAGACGGTTTGGTGATGTACCCAGTGAGCCCCAAAGACGCCCACTTTCTGATTATATCTTTGTTTTTATTGCTAGTTAGCGCAATGATAGGAAGTTTTTTACAATGTGGAATATTGCGAATATTTTTGGTTGTATTGTAGCCATCAAGCTCTGGCATAAATAAATCCATAAATACCATGGTGAATTTATGCTTTCTCAATGTTTTTATAGCGCCTAACCCACTGGTTTCACAGTCTACTTTATACCCCTCATCACGTAGGATCTTGGCTATCATTTCACGGTAGATTTCGTTGTCTTCCACCACCATTATTTTTATTTCTTCTTGTTTGGTTTCAACCGCTTTTGGCTCACTGACATCAACCTCACCGGTATCACCCACAGGCAATACATTTTGCGCTAATTGTGCACACTTAGAGTTGTCTTTTTCGCTCAGCAATGCAGTAAGCTCAGCGATAGAGAATTGTTTATCTTTCAATCTTTTTGTTAATTCATTAACGCTATCTGCCAATTGGTGTTCTAGTTCATCCAACAGTGGCGATAAGTGTTTTTGTTTTAGTTCATTTAGCAAGTCATCTTGAACTTTATTAATCCCTTTCTCATTGTCGAGATTACGTCTTACTGTTTGTAGCGTCTCATCCGCTTTTTGGTGGTACAAGGCTGCATCATCAATCAATTGCTTTAGCTTGTCATCTATGCGACCAAAATGTTCCTCTCTGATTTTGGCAACTTCAGATGTACCTTCCGTGCGAACCAAGGCATTATGTAGGATCATACGAAATCGGTAGTTCTCATACATAGGTTTGTAGACAAAGTAATCGGTAAAAATACCTTTCATACAACACCGAAAGGCCACGCCAGACTCTTTGTTTTCACACAACAAAATGTTCTCATGAGCATAGTTAAGTAAGCCGTGCTTGGCGAGCAAGCTATAGATTTCGACACTTTTTGCTACCGTTTTTCGAGCAATAACGATGACATCTGGTGGAGACTCAGTTAGCACTTCTGCTACTTCTTTATGACTAGTGAGAGTACGGTATTCATTGACTTGAGAAGCGACAATATCGACAACGCCAGTCATTTCAGCTGGATCGTCGCAAATAATAATCACTTTTGGATGTCGTTGTGCGTGTTCAACGTCTTTTTTATGCATAGATTCCCTCTGACCATGAGAGTACAACACAGCCCATTAATTTTAATTATTTACTAGAATGAGACTTTTGCAATGCGGATTCTGAGACAGTTTGCAAAAACTCCGATGGTGTACAAGGTGGGTAGTAATAGTAGCCTTGAACCGATTCTACTTCGTAGCTCTGTACAACGACGAGGTCCTCAACCTCTTCGACACCCTCAGCGACGACTTCTAGTCCAAGTTGGTGAGCCATCTCACAGGTGCTCGCGATAATGACGCGTTTGTTGGGTTGCGTTGAACAGCCATCAACAAAGCATCTATCGATTTTGAGTTCATCAAACGGCAATTCGTTGAGTTGCTTAATCGAAGAATATCCAGTACCAAAGTCGTCAATAGACAGCTTAAAGCCTTTAAGTTTTAAACGCAGCAACACATCAAGCGCGCGCTTGATGTTTTCCAACAAGTGGCTTTCAGTTAGCTCTAAAGTGATTTGAGAGGTGGGTGTGCAATACTCTTCGCAAATGGACTCGAGTTTTTCTGGAAGTTTTATGTCTTCAAGCTCTTTTACGCTCAAATTAATACTGAATTGAAGCGCTTTAAGAATATCTCGATTATAGCTAAGCAAGGACAAAGTCTGTTTTAACAAACTATATGAAAGCAAATGAATAAGATTATGCTCTTCCATTGTCGCGATAAACTGTGAAGGTGGCACAGTGCCATCGGTATTATGATGCCACCTTGCAAGTACTTCAGCGCCAATAATTGCACCGGATGGACTGGCGACTTTTGGTTGGAAATAAGCACAAAACTCTTCTCGCAACAGCCCCTCATAGATCTCATCTTTACTATAGTTTTGTAGTGCGTGTTGGGACTTAGTGGATGTATTTTGAGACTGGAGCTGACTGTAAAGTTCTTTTAGTTTGGTTGCAGAGAGTGGCTTTTCTAAACTAGATATAATGGTGAGGCCATGAAGCTCAGCCAGTGCTGCGGTATTTTTGATAAATAGGCCTTTTTCGCCACTTAGTAATGCGATAGATGCTTGGATGTTTAGTTCGGCAAATTTCCGCAATATCTCTACACCATCCATTTGCGGCATGTTGATATCAAGTAAAATAAGGGAAGCTTGATGGAGCTCTTGACTTTCTAATGCAGACAGGCCGCTGTTAAACCCTTTAAAGGCGCATGGTGTCTGGTTAGAAATCAACAATTGCAATTGCGTAAGAATAAGCTCGCTATCATCAATCGCAATAATAAGGTGCTTTTCATTTATCATACATACTAGGCCTGAGTTTTAGCACGTGTTACGTTAGATCTTCCACATTAAGTATAGAAGCGATTTCAGCTTGTGCATTATCAAAAAGCATCAAACATTGATTCAATAAATTTTCAATTTTTATCTGCTTACCTTCACTTGCTGCATGCTCAAGTTCTGCCATTTTTTCAGAGAGTTGTGTTGCGCCGACTGCTTTTGCCGAGGTTTTTCCTTGATGTGCAATATTCTTGACACTTTCAGGATGTTCTAGGTCTACCCCTTGTAACAGTTTTTTTGTGTCGTCAACAAAGCTTCTTAAGAAAATACTCTGTAACTCTTTATCTGTACCTACATATTCACTGAGTATCACCAAGTCGATATGTCTGGTTGGCGCATCTAGCTCCTCCATCAGTGAGGGAGCATTCTCCGCTTCTTGGCTGCATGTTGGAATGTTGCTCGAAAACCATTTTTTTAGCTTTTTGTTTAATTTTTGCAAGACAATGGGCTTTGCAATGTAATCGTCCATCCCGGCGTTAAAGCAAATATCTTTCTCACCGTCTAACGCATTAGCCGTTGCTGCAATGATAGGAATGTGCTCTAGATTGCGTTCACGTTCATCCTCGCGACGCTGTTTCGTGAATTCATAGCCATCCATCACCGGCATATGGCAATCCGAAATAATAAGCGAAAAGTGATACTGCTCGAGTAGCTGCAAGGCAACTTTACCATTGTCGGCGATAATGCATTGATAGCCTAGCAGTGCCAGCTGTCTTTTGAATAAATCCTGATTATAAACATTGTCCTCAACGACTAAGATAAGCTTGTTAAGTGCTTGGGCATCACTAATGGTAGGCAGTGTCTTAGATTTAGTATCGCTGTCGTCATTTGTTGATTCACTGTCGATTAGCCCTTCTAAGGTGGCGATGTGTGAAACGACTTTATAAGCGTAATAAGGATATAGCGCGAGGTTTGAGACGTTGATATTATTTGCATGCGGAAGCTTATCCTGATTATTGTCTAGCAAAATATACTTGCACTCGCTTTCCGCGATGAAAACTTCTTTTCCTTCTGTAGTGAGTTGTTGGAAGGCTTCTGCAGTGATAACGAGATAATCAAATTGTTGACTATCAATTAGTTGCGCATTAAACAGTTCTCGAGGGAATATTTCACATTGGGCTTCATAGATGCGTAGTTGATTTTGCAGATCTTTTTCAAATTTGTCCTCGTCGCCCACTACGGCAATTTTTAGTCTGTCTAAGGTTAAGCTAATAGCGCTGGTTTGTTTTGGCACTTCACAGTATGGCAGAGTAACAATAAAGTTGCTGCCAAAACCCTCTAGGCTTCTACAGTCAATCTCCCCCTCCATCATGGCAACAAGTTTGTGGGTAATGGAAAGGCCCAGTCCGGTACCGCCATATTGGCGTTGAATACTGCTATCTGCTTGAACAAATGGCTTAAAAAGGTTTTCTACTTGTTCTTCGGACATACCTTTACCATTGTCTTTCACGCTAATTTCCATATAACAATCATCGGGAGAACGCCCAATAGTCACTTCTACAAAGCCGGAGGCTGTGGCGGTAGTTTTGGTGAATTTCAACGCGTTACCGATTAGATTTAATAAAATTTGGCGCAGTCTAACCGGATCTCCTAATTGCCAATTCGGTAACTGTGGCGAAAGATAAAAGGCAAGCTTGAGCTTTTTAGAGTCCGCTTGATATGCAAGGAGCTCCGCGAGTTCTTTAATAATTTCTTGCCAGCTAAATGGTGTTGATTCAAGTTGCATTTTTCCAGCTTCGATTTTTGAAAAGTCTAATATGTCGTTAATTATTCGAAGTAGCACCAATGCTGAACTTTTTGCGACTTTGGTGAGGTGAGATTGCTCATGATCAAGGTTAGATTGGGCAAGAATATCCAGCATGCCTACCACGCCGTTCATCGGCGTTCTTATCTCGTGGCTCATTGTTGCTAGGAAACGAGACTTTGCTTCACTTGCTTGCTCTGCTTTTATGCGAGCTTGCTCAAGCTCTGCAGAAAAGTTGATACTTTTAGTGATATCATTCTGGTAGATGAGAGTGTATTTCCCTGAATCTGTGGTGATGTTTTTCACTAACACGTTGAACCAGTGCAGGATATCTTCACTGACATACTGGCACGTCGTTAGTGCTTGATATTGTTCTTTGTCTTTTGCCTCTTCTAACATGGACAGTAATTCGCTATTGTCTGTCATTGGAAGCTGGGTAATAAATGCTATAACGTCAGAGCCTTTGTTGAGTGAGCTTCCCATGAATTGGTATTCGTTGTGATCAGTTCTTTTGATGTGTTCGTTAAACTGATTCAACATAGCTATATGCTGGTCTTCATCGATTAGCAGGATAAATGCTGGAAATGAATCAATGGCTTCTTGAAGCAGTTTTTCTGTCGACTTTTGGACTTTGAGTAAATGCTGCGCTGACATTCTTTCCACATCAGCTTCATGCATTTTTTCTAGGGCCTCTTTTCTCGCGGCGACGAGTTCCTTTTGTATTCTCTTTTGGCGATTGCTTTCATTAACTTGATTCGTTACATCTTTTACAACCCCGACAACAAACTGCGAATTTTCACTTGAGTAGTATTTTAAATTGAGAATGACATTTAGATATCTAGTTGAAGACTCGTCTCTTATTGTCAATTGAAGTTCACTAGATTGATCGTGAGTTAAGGAACGTAAGTTTGATTGCAACTTCTTCCTATTGTCACTATCGAGCAATTTTATAATTGGTTTTAAATTATGGTACTCAAGTTCGGGAGTTAAGTTAAACAGCGTCCTAAAGCCTTCAGAAGTATGTGCTAGTTGTTGTCCAACAGCCACCTCAAAACTGCCGATGGCGGCAAGCTTTTCAGATGAATTCAATAAAGTTTGGCGCTTTTGGATAGCGTCTTTTGCAGCTTGCTTGTCTAATTTTGCTTTTTGTTGGGCGCGATAGCTAATTGCTAAACCAAATAAGCAAAATGCAACTAATGACAACACCTGCCAGATAAACTTAATTTCTATAGTGTAGAAGAGATCTTGATTAAACGCTTCACGTGAATAGGCGTAGGTACCCACTTGAAGCTCCTGATCCCAGATTTTCGCACTTAGAAAGTCGGTTTGGCCAAGATTATTAGTAAGCAGTAATTGGCTTAATGGAGTATGTGTGCCGCTAATTTTAATCGCTTCGACTTCCTGCTTAGTGTAGTAACCCGATGCATTTTCTAGGCGAGTATCAAGGCTGAGTTCTAGGCTGCCAAGTAACACATCTAGTTGAGCTTCGTACCAATACAGTGTGTCCGTCAGCCCCTTATCGGATAGCCCAAGACCCGTCATAATCAATATACGGTGACCATCATTACCTTTTATGATTTGTGTAACTACCCCTCCTCGGTGCAGACTTTCTTGATATTGAGAATAAAACGACGCGATCTGGCTTTTGTCTACATACGGAGTGTTATTAAGATTATTCACGGCTAGCGTTTGCAACTGAGATGGTTTAGCGAGATCAGCATTGGTGCTAATACTGGCATATCTAAGGCTTTCTATATGTGGCTTATACCATAGCGTTTTAAGGTGGTTGATACGCTCCAATGAGTGGTTGTTTAGCTGCCTAAGAGTTTGCACTTCAGAGAGATATAATAGCTGCTTTTGACTTGCAAAATGTTCCACAAATAGCACGGCGAGTACTGACGAAAATATTACAATGAGCTGTGCAGTTTGTGTTCTAAGCGGTGCCGTTTTATATATTTTTAATTCGGTAAACGCTTTAATCAATAGGCAAATTAAAATGATATAAAGCAGTGCAATAGTTAAAGAGATAATGAGTGAGGTTTGAGCTCGCTCTTGTGACTTTTGCATAGATGCAGCAGCTGAGTCCTTCATATATTTAAGTAAATTCAAGCTACCACTAGCGAGCAGGTTCAAATAGGCAGTACTGTTATCCCACCACACATAGTGTGGTAAGTTGGCTTCAGCTCCACGGCTAAAGCGGTTTAGGGCTGAGGTGACATAGTCATACTCTCTAGACGCCGTAGCAGCATTGTATAGCTGTAGGGTATTTTGATTATCTTTGAGGCTGTCCATCAGTGTGACATGAGTGGCGTAGTATTGTAGCGCGCTTCTCATTGCACTTAATCTAGTGGCCTCTTCATCTGCCGTTAGGTATCGGCTGATCTTAGCTCTGAGCCTGCCTCCTAACTCTATCGCTCTGATAAGTGAGTGAATATTCTGATACTGTGTTTTGTCCTCATTGCTACCAAAATTATGGATGAAGGACTGCTCAGTTTGTATGGTTCGGACTGTATCGATTAAGTGATTTATCAAAATTGTGTAGCGAAGAAATAGTTGCTCGTGGTTGATATTTGCTTGTCTATTGAGCTTTCTCAGTGTTTGTATATCGTCTTTTATGGTCAATTGAAACTGATCGAAGTTATTAATGCTCGTGAGTTTTTCAGCTGTGAGTCTTGTTATTTTTTCGTCTGTTTCCTGATAATATGCCAGTAGCCGCGCGTCGTGTTCTTCCTCGGACTTAAATCCCGTGGACATGCCGCGTTCACGTTGCAGACTAAAGATCACTTCAATCGCTTTATCTAGGGCGGAAAGGTTGTTGTAGTATAAAGTCAGACTCTGGTGAACCACACGATTTTTATTAAACTCGTTAATTTCGAGGTAAAAACCACTTAAGCAGACTAGGGAAAAAAGGGTTAGGGAGATTATTTTAAAATACTTGCTCACATTTGCCACCTGCGTTATCTCACAAAACAAACTATAGTAGAAATATAAACACTGTCTAATTAAGTAGATTATGAAAATCCCTGAGTTACCAAAAAACGAACCCGCTAGGTTACATGCGCTTAGGGAGCTTGCGATACTCGATACAAAACCAACACTTGAATTGGACCGAATTACTCAATTTACTGCCCATGTTTTTGATGCTCCAATTGCATTGGTGAGTCTTGTTGACAAGGATAGGCAATGGTTTAAATCCCGCTTTGGATTAGATGCTGAGCAAACGTCTCGTGACGTTTCATTTTGCGGTCATGCAATATTAGAAGACACGGTATTCGTAGTTTCCGATACGCTCGAAGATCCTCGCTTTATGGACAACCCTTTGGTGTTAAATGCCCCTAATATTCGATTTTATGCTGGTGCGCCGATCATATTGTCCAGCGGTTTTCGCGTTGGGACTGTGTGTGTTATCGACATTGAGCCCCGAGAGTTGAGTGAAGCTGACTGTGAAATACTAAGGCAAATCGCAAACGACGTTGTGACTCAACTGGAGAAAATCTAATTGTACTTTTCCGCAAGTAAAAGCGATAAACGCTAAAATTCCATCAAGTCGGCCGTTACAGCCGCAAATGTTAGTGCATTTAACTCGTGGAAACGTTACAATTGAGACTGTATATCATTGCCATTTAGGGCAATGTTTAAACGATAACTAACCTGAGGTTTGGATAAGGAACGAGGTAACTCATTGTTTCTAAAGTAACATTAAATTACTTCTTTATCTAGCCGGAGAGTTTTGGTGATAACTTGGCGAATTTGCGCACCAATAGCGGGCTATTGGAAGTGAATTCAACGCAGTTAGCGCTAAAACTGGCTGCTAGAAATGCATTAATTATCCTAAGCTCAGGTTAACTACGTATATTTCTAGATTTATTTCTGTATTTTTGAATCACAGCTTTTTCCTACACGGTATAAAAAGATAAGGTGAGGTGCATTTAGTCAAGTGGCTCCATCTTATGCTGTGGTTGTACGTAGCATCTTATATTAAATTAGGTACACGACTCATTTCATGACAGATATCACTACGCACCAAGCTTCTCGCCGAAGACTACTGATTGCGCTAGCAATCACTTGCTCTTTTATGATCATTCAAGTTATTGGTGCTTATTACGCTAATTCTCTCGCAGTATTGGCTGATGCTGGACACTTGTTTGTTCACAATAGTTCTTTGTTTATCGCATTGATAGCGTCAAGTGTGGCTGTTTATCTTGCTAAAACATATAACGATGGTTACAAGCGAGCTGAATATACTGGCGGGCTTATTAATGGCATCCTCTACCTTTCAATTGCGGTAATTATTTTACTCGAAGGGAGTGAGCGGTTGTCTCATCATGCGGGCGGTCACGATCTAGAGGTGAACAGCTATTTAATGTCTATGATTGCTGCAATTGGGTTTTTATTTCACGGCGCTTCCGCTTGGGTGTTGTACAAAGGCCGTAAAGACAGTATTAACGTCTATGCTGTTTTCTTGCACTCATTTTTTGATTTACTGTCCACCATATCGACATTTATCGCAGGTGTGATCATACACCTCACAGGCTGGGAGGTGGTTGATATTCTCTCGAGCATGCTGATTTCCGTCTTTGTATTATTTACAGGTATTAAGGTGATAATTGCTTGTCTTAAAGGGCTTGCTACACCTCCAGAAGTTTTGCCGACGGTTCAAGAAGTTGAGAAAACGATTGTGTCTACCGAGCATGTTGAAAGCGCCCATAATATTACGGTTAGCAAAATTGATGGGGCGGTTGTCGTTGGTGCACATGTGGTATTAAAGCATCACTGTACTATCGAATCTCATGATTCAGCGTGTCGTGTAGAAGTGGAAGAAGCGTTGAAAAAGTCCTTTAATGTACTGAGTAGTGTGCTACAAATAGAGAGCCATGATTGCCCTCATCATTAGGGTAAACATATCCTAATGTGTGATATATTTTTTAGTTATTTGTTACACTACCTTGGCAGGTTTTAAAATATTTTTTATTGTTATACATAGGCAGTATCACAAACCGGTGGTGTAACATTTGAATCAAAAGCAAGCGCTCATCATAACTTTAGTCTTAGGTGTATTAGGCGGGCTGGCCAATCTGTTGCCAATTTGGTTTTTGGATAGCTCTGAGTTTCTTTTTGGCCAGCTGTTTGTACTATTTATCCTGCTACTATGCGGATGGCGCTATGCCATTATTGCTGTGATTATTGGTGCCGGCTTTATTTGGTATCGATGGGAGCATGCTTGGCCCTCTGTGGTTTTTTTCTTCGAAGTGTTGTGGCTTCACTTTGTTTGTGTCCGTTTCGCCAAGCCATTTTTTGTTCGGGGTATCGTTTATTGGATTTTGTTGGGTTTGCCTGCATTATTTATTTTCGGCTATTTTGCCCTCGAATTACCGTTACTCGTTATATTCACTGCACTGGCTAAGTACCTAATCAATGCAGGGATTTGTCTCGCTGTGGTCGACTTGCTGAGCTTTTTCTTTACTCGCAGCAAGTGGCAAGGGATGCCGCTCAATCAAATTCTTAATTCTACCGTCAACCTTGTTATCGTTTTGGTTGTATTGATGACAACCGTTGTATTGACAAACAATTACTACAAAAGAATTGAAGCTGAGATAAAAACACAGCTTGAAGAAGCCTCTGGTTCTATTGTCGCTCAAATTGATGACTACCTTGATGCATATCGTCGCGCGATGGTGATATCCGCAACAGATGTATCCTTAGGGATTGATGCGGACTATGTTATCGAGCGTTTGCTAAAAACTCATGCGAATTTTAGAACTGCGATTGTCGCGGACAAAGATGCTAATGTTACTCACCTTTATCCGCAGCATTTTGCTGATACGATGAAGGGAACAAATGCCAATGTATCTGATAGAGATTATTTTATTAAAGCATTTGAATACCCAGAAGGATTTGTTTCAGGCATATTTCAAGGACGTGGTTTTGATGAAGCACCTATCGTAGCAATTTCAGCACCAATCTTCATTGCTGAAGAGTTTAAGGGGATTGTGGAAGGGTCTTTAATATTTGGCTCGTTTGAACGCTTTATTCCAAAAATTCTTGCTGAAGATGCTAATTTGATTGTGTTGGATAAACACAAAAGGGTCGTTTATAGCTCGTTAAAGACTGAATTTAAAACCCTAGATATGCCAAGTGATGTGGTGTTGCAAGCCTTATTTGATAAGGAATCCTCAACTTTTGAAGATTCTACCGAGCAAATCTTATTTAAACAGGCTGCGGTATCTAAACAATATGAATGGTCAGTTATCACTATGCTCGACCGTAAATATCTTAACTTAGTTGCTGCTGAGGCTTGGTCAGATGCATTGGGACTTGCGCTTGCGATTATTATATTGAGCTCTATTTTTGTCCGTCAGCTCACGCGATTGTTGGTGCGTCCAATTGTGGCGCTCAGTCATGATATTCGTGCTTACGAACCTTCAACTTTAATCGAAAATTCGGCCAATGCAGACAGCAGCTTTCTAGAAATAATTGAGTTGCAGCAACAGTTCAATCAGTTGGCGTTTAAGCTAACACTGAGTTTTACAAAACAAAACCAAGCAAGCTTGGAAAACGAAAGACTTAACCGCAAGCTTACCGACTTCAATCGTGAGTTAGAGCAGCAAGTCGCTGAGAAAACGGAAGAGCTAACCAAAGCCGTTGAAGCCGCTAATGCTGCCAACCATTCCAAGAGCCGATTCCTCGCCAATATGAGCCATGAAATTAGAACGCCGTTAAATGGAATTATCGGTATGTCGGATAGCTTGATCAGAGAGCAAAGCCTTAGCAATGAGATGGCAGACCAAATAACAATTATACGGCAATCGGCAAAGAATCTAATGCTTATCCTCAATGATATTTTGGATTATTCTAAAATTGAGGCGGGGGCTTTGAAAATAGAACGTCGAGTTGTGAACTTGCAAGAAATGCTCGACAGTTTGGTCAGCATTTTTAAAATTTCCAATGTCAGATATGGCGTTGAGTTTAAGTACGAAAAGGGTAGTGAACTACCTACATACCTTGAATTAGATGAACTACGCGTATCACAAGTGGTAAATAATTTACTCAGCAATGCTGGAAAGTTTACCAACAAAGGCCAGATCACATTCTCCGTCCATTATGACAGTGGGATATTAAAGTTTACCGTTGCTGACACAGGGATCGGCATTTCAAAAGCACAACAGGAAACGTTATTTCATGAGTTTACTCAAGCAGATCTTTCAACCACAAGAAAGTTTGGTGGTACTGGACTTGGCTTAGCCATTTCTAAAAAACTAGTTGAAGCGATGCATGGTGAGATAAGGATTCACAGTGAGCTTGGGCTTGGTAGTCAATTCTATGTAGATATTCCGGCCTCAAAAGGGCAGGGGGTCAAGAGAGAGCAACAAGAAGTTGGGGCACCTGATTTCAACGGACTTGATATTCTATTGGTAGAGGACAATAAAATTAACCAAGTGGTTGTTGGTAAGTTGCTCGAGAAAACCCATTGCTTGTTAGACAAAGTGGATGACGGAGTCGAAGCCTTAGTAGCGATGAAGGCGAAGAACTATGCCTTGGTTTTAATGGATTGCCAAATGCCGAATATGGATGGTTTTGCTTGTACCAAAGCAATCAGAAACGAGCCAAATATTTATGGCAATCCACATATTATTGCGATAACAGCCAACGCCTACGAAGAAGATAAACAAAAATGTATCCAGGCGGGCATGGATGATTTTATTGCAAAACCCATTGATATTAATGAACTCTATCAAAAGCTTAGTGAATGGCAGCGCTCAGAACTGCCTGATAGTGAAACGCTAGATAAGGGCTAACGCTTGTTAGCCCGCAGTCACTACATTAAAGTATTGAGCCCGAGATCAAGCTCTTGAGCGTTCATGCTGTTCGTAAAATGCCAGTAAATCGTCAATCGCCATAGGCTTTGCGAAGTGATAGCCTTGCATATATTCACAGCCTACGTCTCTTAGGTAATTAAGCTGAGATTCTGTCTCTACACCTTCTGCAATACACTTCATGTTTAAGCTTTGTGCCAGTAAATAAATGGTTCTAATGATAGATTTATTCGCGGGTTTTGCGCTCATGTTACGTACAAATCCTTGATCAATTTTTATGATATCAAGAGGGAACTCATTCAGGTACGTAAGTGACGAAAAGCCGGTGCCGAAGTCATCGAGTAGTAATACAAAGTCAGCACGTTTCATTTCGTTGATAGTTGCCCGAGCCTTAACCATATCAGACATAAAGATTGACTCGGTGATTTCAAGTCTCAAACACCGGTTAGTGAGACCATGCGCTTTTAAAATCTCAGTGAATTGGTGGGCAATGTCTGAGCGTAAAATATGAACTGCGCTTAAATTAAGAGATAAATAAAAGTCGGGTTCTTGTGTAAACAATGGACGCAATTCTATCAAGGCTCTGATAAGCGCTTGTTCAGTCAAGGTTTCAATCAAACCGCTTTCTTCTGCTATTGGAATAAAATCGCATGGAGGAATTAGCATGTCATTATTGCGCCAGCGCATAAGTAATTCGACGCCTGCAAGCTGACCTGTAGTGGTATTGATGATCGGCTGATAGTGATTGAAAAACTCACCGTCTTTAACCGCCGTTTTCATTGCGGTTTCTAACCGAAGCTTTTTACTGATCTCTTCATTCATTGACTCAGTAAAGAACTTGAATGCATTTCTTCCCGACTGCTTTGCATGGATCATGGCGATATCCGCATTACGGATCAAGGATTCTGAATCCGGTGCATCGAATGGATAAACCGCAACGCCAATACTGGCAGATACACTCATGGTGATCCCATCAATTTCAATACGTTCGGGTATGTGCTTCACTAAGCGGGTAACTACTTCACTCACATATTCGATGCTAGGGAAGGACTTAATTAGCACGAGAAACTCATCGCCGCTCTGTCTTGCTAAGATACAGTTATTGTTAATTTGCTCTTTGATCCGCTTAGTTATCGCGACCAGTAATTTATCGCCGATATGGTGTCCGTAGGCATCATTGATTGGTTTAAATTTATCTAAATCAATAAATAGTAGGGCGCAGCTTTGCTGTGTATTGTTTGCGTTAAACAGTGCAAATTCAATATGCTGTAGCATCAAGCTGCGATTTGGTAGCTCCGTCAAAGCGTCGAAATTGGCGAGATATCTAAGTTCATTCTCGGCTTTCTTTTGCTCTGTCAGATCGGTAACAACGACCACGAAGTATTGGAGGTTCACATTGTCCTTGGAAACCGCGCTAATACTAAGTTGAACCGGGTGCACTTTATCCCAGCCGTCTGTAACTTGAACTTCCTGTCTTAGATATTGATTCGGTCCAAGAGATTTTAAATTTGCAATTAAACCGTGGAACTTCTTTTGCCCGATAGCATTAACAAAACGCTCGGTCGTTAAGTCGTTTAACGCTTCGTTTTCCTGCAGTTGAAACGCTCTACAGAAGCTACTATTGACTGAAATGGGTTGTAAATTAGGATCTAAAATCAAAATCCAATCGTTCACTTGGCTGAAGGCCTCGCCCAGCATATTTGCGCGCATCTGGTTCGCTTTTTGTGTGGTTACATTGGTATAAATGCCGTGCAGTTCAGTGGCTTTACCTTGTGAGTCAAATTCTGCGACTTGGCCAAAGTCGTGAAACCAATGCCAATTATTGTCTGCGCAGCGCAGTCGATAAGATAGAGAGAGCTGCTCTTTAGTTGGGTTAGAAATAAATTTCTTCCAAGCACGTTCGACGAGTTCTCTATCATCTGGGTGAATGGCGTTATAGTGCTCTTGCAGCGTCATGGTATCGCTCTCAAAGCCCAGCGCTTCGGCCCGTTGTTGTGTGATCTGGCGTGCAGCGAGATCCGCCGACCAAACACCGCTTTTAGTTGATTTCAACGCCAGTTTTGTCTGTCTTCCCGCATGCGTTACGGCTCTAAGTGCCGTTTCAAGCTGACGTTGTTTTTGTTTGTGCTTAATAATGATGAGCAATATCAGCGCGAATGCACTTAGACTGTATAAGCTTAATGCAAAAGGCGAGCGCCAAGGAGAGTGGGCAACATTAAAGCGCAAGTTGAGTGCGTTGCTCAGGTCTTCACTGTCAAGTGAACGCGGTGCAATGATTAACTGATAATCACCAGGGAGTAATTGATTTAGAAATACTTTATTTCGTTTTAAGCTTGAAAACGTCAGTGCACTTGGGCCATGCAAAGAAGCTTGGTATTGAATGTGATGATCGGCATTGAAGTCAAAGTCAGAAAACTGTAGTTCTATGCCCATGTCGTCAAACTTAAAATCAAGTGCTTGCAAAATTGCGTCAGGGGCTAAGTAGGTTTGATCTCTGCTTAAGATATCCATTTGGGTGATCAGTAGTGGGCGGCGCTTAACAGCACTATCTGAAAACTGTTCCGGATCGAAAGTGATAGAACCGTTGACTGTGCCGAACATC
Source organism: Pseudoalteromonas sp. BMB (assembly GCF_001709235.1). Classification (NCBI taxonomy): domain Bacteria; kingdom Pseudomonadati; phylum Pseudomonadota; class Gammaproteobacteria; order Alteromonadales; family Pseudoalteromonadaceae; genus Pseudoalteromonas; species Pseudoalteromonas sp. BMB. The sequence goes on along the minus strand of NZ_MBQA01000207.1, from coordinate 57,318 downwards.
AGCTTGCCAGATTCAAGTGCTGCTGCAGCGCCGCCGTTAAACTCAAGCGTCGGCAGGCCTTGATTCGTTCCGAAGGTTTCCAAGACTTTATTTATTGGGTCAAATTTAAACATGCCGCGTTGACTGCTGGCCCAAATCATTCCATCTCTGTCCAACAGGAGGTTGTAGATAGCATTACTCATCAAACCTTGTTCAGTCGTTAGCTTGTATTCTTCGGCGTAAGTATCTTTATTGATCCCGACAAGACCTTCGGTTGAGGTTGCCAACCATAGCGTTCCAGCTCTATCTACTACCCAACTATTAACGGCTGAGACCAAGTGTTTATCCGATTTGTTGTAAATCGTTGTTAGGGTATCTGTTGACTCATTATATTTGACCAAACTGATGTCCGTACTTATCCAATATTCATCATCGGTCGCACCCAAAGGCGGTAGGATCAAAAAGCTTTGTGCCGCTGCCAGCTGTTTTGATAATCCCTCTAATGCGCGTACCGTATTGGTGGCTGCATCATATTCGTAAAATCCATTGCTATTGATAAATGGAAACTTGCTTTCTGAGTACTTAGCGATACCCCAACTATATGGCTCAAGTTTGTCACCACTTTCAAGCGTAATTGGGCTTAGCTGTTTGGTGTCGATGTTAAATAGCGCGGTCTCTTGAGTTGTTTGGATTAGAAAGGTATTTTCGTCGAAATGTGAAGAATTAAAAATAGAGAATACGGCATCTGCTCCGTATAGTGCTTTTGCATCTCTATTTTGCAAATAGCTAGATTTCAATTGACGGGTGCTTAAATCAAACTCGTTAATGCCGTTATCTGTACCAAGGAGCACCGTATTTTTGCTGGTAGGATGAATTGACCAGATATTGTTATTGGCAAATCTGTCTTGAGTACTGATGAATGTGGTAAAACGTAGGGAGCTGGAAGGCCATAAATATGCGCCATCATTATATGTACCCATCCATAGGTTGTTGTTTCTATCTGCGTAAAGCTTAGTGATACTGGGATTAGTGAGGCGATATTGTCCCTCGGTTAAGGATAGGACTTTTGAGCTGGTTTTTTTTCTTCTATCAATAAGAAACAATCCATGCTCCGTAGCAATAAACTCGCCATAGGGAGTGATTTGGTGTCCCCAAATATTTTTCTCAGGAACAAGCTCATAGCTTTTTGAAGCAACCAGTGTTTGGTTACTGACTGGGATGACATATAAACCTTCTACAGTACCAACAAGGAGTCCCAACGATGGGTCGCGTTTGAGTAATTTAACATCATGACTGAGTTCTGATTTTGAATCAGTGTAACTTATTTGCTCTACGTTACCGGTTGCAAGAGAATAAGTGAACAGGCCTTCTGTTGTACCAATAATCACAAAGTTACCGATAATGTTTATGGCGCGAATGTAACTACTTGGTTTGAAGTGAGTGAGTAATTCAGATTTTAACGTATTGCTGTCTAATGTGTAGAGGTCGCTTTCAATGGAAAAGATGATATTTTCTCGATGACCAACAGCTGTGGCGATGGGTTTTGGAACTGCGTTATTGTCTTGGCGTTTACCGTCGTAGATTTGTTGAATTGTGTAGTCATCTACATTTAGTAAAAACGCGCCGCTGGCACCTGTAGAGATCAAAAGCTCATCATTCGATATATTGAATAACCCAACTATTTCTTGTTCATCAAGACCCTTAGAAGCGGCAATATTAATGAGTTGATTGCCGTCATAACGGTTTAACCCTTGCAGAGTACCTATCCAAATGAAGCCATGTTTGTCTTGTGTTATGGCAGTGATTGCAGACTGGCTTAAGCCTTCTTCGACAGAGAAGCGAGAAGTATATTGGCCGAAGTTATGGGCGTGGCTAGGCGCGACTATGCAACACAAAGAAAATAATATAAAAAAACACAATAGCGCTTGTTTCATTAAAAGACCTTTCTCTATCCAATCTCATTTAGTCCTTTAACAACATGTTACCAAATCAAACTAAGCTGATCCGCGCTAATAAAACTGTTAGCGGTGACGCGCAGTCTAGCGGAAATACTAGATTGAAATCAACTTAAACCTTGGTTTTTATGTAATATATTTAACAATTTATACATGTTTAAGGTTTGTCATTTGTAGCAAATAAAACAATCTACTTGGATGCAAGAGCACCCTTACTCTTATGTGTAAAGTAACGCTTATCAAGTTAATTTAAGCGTAGCAGTTTTATTGGATTTTTCTTAATTTTATAGAAATAACCATCGGCCAGAGAAAGGTGTTTTGCTGAGCATGAATCACTAAGTCTTTGCAGCAGCTTACAAAGAAAAATAATTCGCATTTATAGCTAAGGTATGTGTTGATAATTGTTATCGTTTAGATTAAACTTGTTTTCAGTTAATGAGTTTGAGATTGGTTTTCATTTATGTACGTATGCATTTGTCATGGTGTTACAGATAAAAAGATTGCAGAGACGATAGACAATGGTGCTCGTTCGATGCGTGATCTTAGCCAGACATTATCTGTTGGTAAGCAGTGTGGAAAATGCTGTAACTGTGCGAAGAAAATTTTAAATGAAAAGCTGATTGCTATTGTTGGTGTCACTGATCAGGTTGCGTAACGACACATTATCACGCAACCTCAATTAAATACTTATAGTTGAGACTGTAAGTAGTTTTCTATTCCCATCACCTTAATTAGGTGCTGCTGAGTTTCAAGCCAGTCAATTTGCTCTTCTTGCTCGTTTTGAATTTTGTCTAGCGCTTCACGGCTAATGTAATCTTGCTTTTCTTCACACAACTTAATTGCTGCTTGCAGATCAACCAAAGATGCTTGCTCAAATGCCATATTGCAATCAATCATCTCAGCGCTGTTTTCACCAATCTTTAAACGACCTAAATCTTGTAAATTAGGCAGGCCTTCTAAGAACAAAATTCGCTCGATAAGGCGGTCAGCGTTTTTCATTTTTTGGATTGAAACTTTATAATCCGCTTTATCTAACTGGCTAAAACCAAAGTCTTTAAACATACGTGCGTGCAAAAAGTATTGATTGATACCCACCAATTCATTGGCCAATACTTTATTAAGCGCTACGATTACTTCTCTATCACCTTTCATTTGTAGAGTCCTTAATTAAAGCTGAGATTGGATATAATTAGGAGCACCGATAAGATCAATCAGGCGAATTTGCTGCTCTAGCCAGTAAACATGATCTTCTTCTGTATCAAACAACAGCTTTTCAAGCGTTTCTCGAGATTGGTAATCTTGCTCTTCTTCACAGATTTTGATTGCTTCTTTAACGCATTCGACGACTTCAAGCTCTAGTTTTAAGTCGTTTTCCATCATAGACTTAACATCTTGGCCGATGAGTAGATCACGACGTTTTGTCATGTTAGGTACCCCTTCCAAGAAAAGAATGCGTTTGATCAACCAATCTGCATGCGTGGTTTCTTCTTCACGTTCATGCTCAAGGCGTTGGTATAGTTTGCTCAAACCCCAATCTTCGTACATACGTGAATGGATGAAATATTGATCGATAGCTGCAAGCTCATTGGCTAATAGCTTATTGAATGCGTCGATGACTTTTTGTTTACCTTGCATGCTGTTACCTCAAACTGTGAATATGCGGCTAGTCTAACGGATTTATGTGATGTGTCAATGAAAAATCTTTATAAAACAGTGTGTTATATATTGATTATAATTCGCATTTAAGTTGATGTTTTGGCCTAACAATGCAAATTATTGTTATTTCATTTTGAGTAGGATCAGTAATGACAGCAAAAAAATAAGACTTAAAGCTTAGCGCTACTATTGACAGAACAAGTGCAGGTGGTAAATTGACATCGATCTTTTGTGTTAAAGAGAAGTGTAGATTTGAATAAGCTAATCCTGATTTTTGTGATGCTTCTACTTGCGGTGCAATCCGTAAGTGTATTTGCGTCTGAATCTAGCTTCCATCAAATCGAAGTGTCTCACCTCCAACATACTCACGACCATGCTGAAGATGTGCAAGCAGACTCCAGCGGACATCATACAAAAGATTGCCACCACTGTGGTCATTGCAGTGGGACGCATTTGAATTTAGTGATTTTAAAATCTTTTATCCCCTTTGAAATGCGACCAAATAGCGAAATTTATCCTCAATCAGATACCAAAGTGCGCGCTTTTGTAGAGCAAGCACATCGTCCACCGATCGCTTAAGTAGCGGTTATCATTGAAGGCGTGACCTCAATTTAACTTCACTAACCCGAGTTTAGGTTGATGAGTAAATTGATAAATCCGACTTAGCGCAAATTCGTGCTTGTGAGTAAACAACTAGGCCTGTTTTCCATGCTTATGTGTCCTGCTTTCAGTGGTACTGCCTACTCCGTTTATACCAATTGTATTAAGTAAATGAGCTACGTTAACACTAATTGGTATTACTCCTTCTTAGCTGATGGCGTTGATTACAGATAAATCACGTCTGCTTGAGAAGCGCATTCTTGTTTACGAATTGGCACTGTAAAAGCAATGCTTGGTGCAATTCGTTAAACAAGCTAACGGTTTTGAACGTCAACTTACGTTCTTGAGTAAAAGAGTATCGAATGACAAACTTTAAAATTTTCTCCATCTATTTCGCGGTGAACGCGCTTTTTAGCTCGCTGGCATATGCCGGCGACGGTCATGAAGAACATGAAGAGGAAGAAAATGCCATCGTACTAACGCAACAGCAGATGCGTTTTGCCGGAATTCAGACCAAGGAAGTCAAGCTGGAAAGCCATGAGCGTTTTTATTTTGCACCTGGGGAAGTAAAAGCCAATGGCTATACCAGCTATTTAGTATCGCCAAGAGCCGATTCAATCGTGTTAAAGCGACACACTACGCTTGGTTCTATGGTTAATGTTAACGACCCACTTATCACCTTATTCTCGGAGGCAATGGCGCAGGCCCAAGCGCAGTATTTGGTCGCTTCAACAGAGTGGGATAGAGTTAAACGCTTAAGTAAAGAAACCATCAGTGAGCGTGAACGCGTTCAAGCAAGTGCCGATTTTAGTTCGGCTTATTCAAAGTTGTTGGCACTTGGAGTAACAGAAAAGGAGATTAGAGAAATAGCCACTAAGCCCGCCAGTGAACTTGGCCAATATACGCTCGTTGCTGAGCGCGAGGGGGTGGTAACTCAAGATGCCTTTACTCAGGGCCAGCATGTTGCTTCTGGCACAACTTTAATGGCAATCACTGATGAAAGCGAGCTATGGGTGGAAGCCCGTTTACAACCGAACTCTCAACTTTCGTTAGCGGTTAACTCTAACGCATTGATTGGCATAGAAGATCAGCAATATGCGGCTCGTGTTATCCAAGAAGCGCATACTATCGACCCCATTACTCGAACCAGACAGATCCGCCTATTGGTTGAAAATAGTGACGACAAGCTACACGCAGGGATGTTTGTAAACGTCAACTTTATCATACCGTCAAAGGAATTAATCATTGCGCTACCTGCAGACGCGTTAAGTCGCGGTCCTGACGGTGATTGGGTGGTGTACATCGAAGAAGCGCCCGGCGAGTTCCATCCTAAAGAAGTGACTTTAGGTGAAGACTTTGGCGCTCAGGTTGAAGTTATCGGTTTGGCTGTGGGTGAGCGCGTGGCCGTAACCGGAGCGTTCTTTATTGCCTCAGAACAAGCCAAATCAGGCTTCGACCCGCATAACCATTAAGGGGAGCCTCATCATGTTTAATCGAATTATCGATTGGTCTGTAAACAATCGGCTTCTAATTATTCTTTTTTTACTCGTTATCACAGCAACTGCTAGCGTGACTATTCCAAAACTCAACTTAGATGCGTTTCCCGATGTAACGAATGTGCAGGTTGCGGTGAATACTGAAGCGCCGGGACTGGCAGCGGAAGAGGTTGAGCAGTTAATCACCTATCCAATTGAGGCTGTAATGTATGCCTTGCCTGATGTGCAGCAAGTGCGTTCAATTTCTAAAACAGGTCTATCTGGCGTTACGGTGGTATTTAAGGAAGGCACCGATATCTATTTTGCCAGACAGTTGGTATTTGAGCGCCTCCAAGCTGCAAAGGAGTTGATCCCAAGCGGTGTGGGTACGCCAGAAATGGGGCCAAATACGTCAGGGCTTGGGCAAGTATTTCAATATATGCTGATGAGCGAGCCGAACTCTGAATATGATGCAATGGCCTTACGTAGTCTCAATGACTGGGTGGTCAAGCTGTTAATTATGCCAATTGACGGAGTGACTGATGTATTGGCCTTTGGCGGCGATGTGCGCCAGTATCAAGTCAATATCGACCCAAATAAGCTATTGGCTTATGCACTCACTCAGCAAGATGTGGTGAGTGCCATCGAGCGTAATAACCAAAATGTCGGCGGTTGGTATCTCGAGCGCGGTCAAGAGCAGTTGGTGATCCGCGGAACAGGCTGGTTTCAAAGTGGGGAGAAGGGGATCGAGGAGATTGCCAACGTGCCCGTCAAAACCATTGATGGCACGGTCGTGACTGTGGCTCAGGTTGCTACGGTATCGATTGGTGGAGAAATCCGCCAAGGCGCGGTGACGATGTCTAGAAAAAGCGGCTCGGGTGAAGTGGAACAGCTCGGTGAAGTCGTAACAGGCATAGTGCTAAAGCGGATGGGAGCAAACACCAAAGCAACCATTGATAGCATTAACAACCGCGTGGAACTTATTAACAAAGCACTACCTGAAGGGGTAAGGTTTGAGCCTTTTTACGATCAGTCTGATTTGATCAGCAAAGCAGTTCAAACCGTCGTTGAAGCCTTGGCACTGGCATTTATTTTTATTGTTGTTGTGCTTGCGCTGTTTTTAATGAATCTGAGAGCAACTTTTCTGGTGCTCATTTCAATTCCTATTTCAATTGCTATTGCACTTGTGGTCATGGCGTGGCTGGGTGTATCTGCCAACTTGATGTCGCTAGGCGGTATCGCTGTAGCGATAGGGATGTTAGTTGACGGCTCAGTCGTGATGGTAGAAAACATCTTTAAACACCTAACAAAGCAAAAGGAAAGTGATGACTTCTCAGTGGGACTTATTGTTGAGCTTGCAGGAAAGGAAGTGGCAAGACCAATCTTTTTTGCTGCCAGTATTATCTTAGTGGTGTTCACTCCGTTATTTAGTTTTGAAGGGGTTGAAGCCAAACTATTTCAACCTATGGCAATCAGTATTATTTTGGCTGTTGTTGCAGCGATATTTGTTGCCCTTATCATTGTCCCAGCACTTGCGACCTACTTATTTAAACACGGTGTTAAAGCGCGAGAGAGCATCATTCTCGTCGCGCTAGAAAAAGGCTACCGCTGGACGTTAAATCGAGTGTTGCATAGGCAAAAGTTGTTGATGATGATGGTTGTTTTACTGATTGCGGCAGCCGGTTTTACGTTCACCAAAATTGGCACCGAGTTTGTCCCAGAGCTTGAAGAAGGCACCATTAACCTTAGGGTAACGCTGGCACCTTCCGCCAGTCTTGAAACCGCGCTTAATGTTGCGCCTGAGCTTGAAAAAATGCTACTTACATTCCCGGAGGTAAACTACGCGCTAAGCAGAATTGGTCGAGCGGAGATAGGTGGCGATCCGGAACCGGTAAATAACATTGAAATCTATATTGGCCTTGCGCCAGTAGCACAGTGGCAAAGCGCAAATAATCGCTACGAATTACAAGCCTTGATGGAACAAAAGCTATCGACTTATCCTGGCTTACTGTTTAATTTTTCACAGCCTATTGCGACGCGTGTCGACGAATTACTCTCAGGTGTTAAAGCGCAGTTGGCGATTAAGTTGTTTGGCCCAGACTTAGCTGTGCTTGCAAAAAAAGGCAAGGAAATTGAGGCTGCCGTGGCGCAAGTTGAAGGAACAGAAGGCGTACAACTTGAGCAAATAGCTGGTGAGTCACAGCTGATCATTACCCCAAAACGTCAAGCGTTATCGCGCTATGGTTTAGCTGTTGGCGACGTTATGGCATTAGTGCAAGATGGCATTGGTGGCAGTAAAGCGGGGCAGGTCATCAACGGTAACGAACGCTATGATATTTATGTCCGCTTGGCACCTCAATACCGTCAAAGCAAACAGACCATTGAAGAAATACGTTTACAATCAAGTTCAGGGGCGTGGATCCGGTTGGCTGATGTTGCGAATGTTGAATATCAATCTGGTCCACCGCAAGTAAGACGAGATGACGTTCAACGTCGAGTGGTGATCCAAGCTAATGTGCAAGGTCGGGATATGGGCAGTGTAGTAAATGATATTCGCGCGGCTATTGATAGTAAAGTTGACTTACCAACAGGTTATGGTGTTGAAATCGGTGGTCAATTTGAAAACCAGCAACGAGCACAAAAGCGCTTAGCAATCGTGGTGCCGCTATCTTTGGCGCTAATAGCACTCTTGCTTTACTTTGCATTTGGTTCAATGGCTCAGGCTGCGCTTATTTTAGTGAATGTGCCGCTTGCGGTCATTGGCGGGGTATTTTCTTTATATATCTCAGGACAATATCTATCGGTCCCTAGCTCGGTTGGGTTTATCACCCTATTCGGTGTCGCGGTACTCAATGGTGTGGTCATGGTTGAGAGCATAAACCAGCGATTAGCTGCGGGAGAATCGCTTCATTCAGGTGTCTTTGAGGGTGCAATTTCAAGGCTTAGACCCGTGCTCATGACTGCGATCACCTCTGCACTGGGACTTATTCCCATGCTGTTATCGACAGGAGTGGGCGCTGAAATTCAAAGGCCGCTTGCCAGTGTAATTGTTGGTGGATTATTAACGTCAACCTTGCTGACTTTGTTTGTATTGCCAGCACTTTATCCACTATTCTCAAAGCAAATTAAAAATTCGTAATGCCCGTTGGGGCCATTGAAAGTGGCCCCTTCTTCGGATCAATAAATAGGATTGAGTATGTCTCACGCACATCATCACCATCATGGAAACAAGCTCGGTTGGGCCGTATTTGTTAATATTCTACTGAGTGTCGCGCAGGTCGTTGGTGGCATTCTTTCTGGCAGTCTCTCTTTGGTTGCTGATGCGCTACATAATTTAAGTGACGCCGGTGCGCTTATTATCGCGTTAGTTGCGCAAAAAGTTGCAAGAAAGCCGGCCTCACTTGAACTCACTTATGGCTATCAACGTGCTGAAATAATTGGGGCGTTAATTAATAGTGCGACACTCATCGTTGTTGGGGTTTATCTGTTATTCGAGGCGATTTCTCGATTTTTAAATCCAGAGCCAATTGATGGCTGGATAGTGGTGTGGCTCGCGGCCTTGGCGTTAGTTATCGATGTTATCACAGCGCTTATTACTTATTCTGCAGGTGCAAAAACCAGCCTAAATATTCGTGCGGCATTTATTCATAATGTTTCTGATGCTGCGGCTTCCGTTGCAGTGATCGTGGCCGGAACATTAATCATCTTATATCAATGGTATGTGGTGGATCTTATCGCCACTGTGTTGATCTCCGCGTACGTGATTTATCATGGCGTAGAACTGAGTAAAAGTAGTATTAGAATTCTCATGCAGGCGACGCCAGATAATATTAATATTCAGGAGGTTAAGGAATACCTTGAGACACAAGAAAATGTTAAAACAGTAAGCCATATCCATGTTTGGCAGCTCAATGAGCATGAATATATTTTAGAGGCGCAAGTTGTCATTACGTCCTTGAGCGACCAAAGCATGCTAGCACGGTTAAAAGAGGGGTTACAGTCGCGGTTTGGATTGTCGCACACCACACTTGAATTAACCGAGGACTCTTTGGTAGCACATAAGTGTGTAGAAATTAAATAAATACAAATGAAAATGGTTTGCATTAATGTTTATGTGATCGTATAGTGCCCCAATAGCTCATACTGGTTTGCTTGCACAAGTAAGCTAGTTCGGTAATAGGGGAGAATATGAAAAATCGCATGGACCTTAGTGCAAATCGCTTAGCCAGCGGAGCTTGCGCGTTATCTTCAGTGCTGTCACCTTGGCAAGCTAAAATACTCTCTGGTAATCAAGCATATCAAGCGCAAATATTTCTGCGTGCTCGTGACGAATATCAAGTTGCATTGACACTCGCAACAGGTATTTTAGATGAATTTTTATTATGCCAAAAAGACAATGTCGTGATGAGTGCCATAGCGCATAGTTTGCCAGCTGTCGTGGTATCCGCGCATAATCTAGCTGACACTTTTATTGCGCTAGAACAGCCAAATAGAGCGTGCCAGCAACTTATCTCAATCCATCTGAAGATACATGCAACTTACCTTGAATATAACAACGAACTTGCGCCTATTGTCTTGCATCATTTGCATAAAACTCGACAAGAGTTGATCCATTTTGCAAAACGCTATCCTCACTTACCTGAGCTTATTCATCAAATTAACGAAGCGATGCTGGTAACGCACCTGCATGCTCGCGTTTTACATTAACATTTGGAGGTCGAATGGCTTATACCTTACCTGAGTTACCGTACGCATATGATGCACTGGAACCACATATCGACGCGAAAACGATGGAGATCCATCATACTTTGCATCATCAGACATATATAAACAAAGCAAACGCCGCTTTAGAGGGGACAGAGTTCGCAGGTAAAGACACCGAAACGTTGCTGAGAAATATTAAAACGTTACCTGAAAACTTACAAAAAGCAGTGCAAGAACATGTCGGCGGGCACAATAACCATAGTTTGTTCTGGCAAATTATGACTCCAAATTATGCGCCTTTATGTGACGGGCCGTTAAAACAAGCGATAGAAAGTGAGCTCAGTGGTTTTGATAGCTTTAAAACTGAATTTACAAACGCTGCTGTCAGTCGATTTGGTAGTGGCTGGGCATGGTTAGTTGTAGATGAAAATGGCAAGTTAGCGGTGACGAGTAGTCTTAACCAAGACAGCCCCTACATGGAGCAGCACACCCCAATATTGGGTTTAGATGTGTGGGAACATGCTTATTACCTCAAATATCAGAATCGTCGACCAGAATACATCGCGGCTTTTTACAACGTCATTAATTGGTCTGAAGTCGAGCGCAGATATAATCAAGCAGTAGGTTAGTACTTTTCTTATTTCCTCAGTTAGTTAAGCCCCTAGTGGGCTTTTTTCATGAATACTCCAAACATGGTTGAGTACCAAAAATGGCTAGTTTGCTATAGTGATAGCTATTAGACTGAGTGAAAACGAAGTACGAGCGAAAGTCATGTATACACCAGAAGTTTGTTCTCAAGCTAGAAATAGTCGCGATGCTAGATTTGATGGGTTGTTTTTTGTTGCGGTCAAGAGCACCGGTATTTATTGTCGGCCAATATGCCCAGCACCTGCAGCAAAAGAAAAGAATGTAGAGTATTTTCAATTTGCCCACAATGCTGCGCAAGCAGGCTTTAGGCCTTGTATTCGCTGCCGTCCCGATAGTGCACCGGGTAGTTATGCATGGCTTGGCACGGAAACAACCGCAGTCAGAGCCAAAAAGTTAATCGACGAGGGAGCCTTAATACGTCATTCGACAGAAGACTTAGCCGATAGGTTAGGCATTTCGGTCCGTTACTTAAATAAAGTATTTAATCAATATTTTGGTACCAGCCCCAAACAATATGCACTTTATAAGCAATGTGACTTAGCTAAGCAGCTGTTACAGCAAAGTGACCTTCCTGTTACGCAAGTCGCGTTTGCCGCCGGCTTTAACTCATTGCGACGCTTTAATGATGCATTCCAAAAGCTGTATCAGTTATCACCAAGTCAACTCAGACAAGACGCAGGTAGTGGCTCTGCCATTGCGATTTACTTGTCCTATCGACCGCCGTACAACTGGGACAAAATGCAGCAGTTTTTGGCGATGAGAATTGTGCCCGGTATCGAGTGGTTAACAGAAGATAGTTATGGGCGAACCGTGATGATACAAGGTGAAACAGGGCGTTTCACCGCGACTATCGAACCTGAAAAACATCGCTTTAAAGTGGCTATCGCGCTATCCGATTTATCCTTGTTAGTTCCGATGATTGCACAGATCAGGCGGGTGTTAGATTTGGATGCGGATACCTGTTTTATTGAGTCTCACCTTCATGAAGCAGCACCTGATTTGCCGCTACAAGAGGGACTCAGATTACCTGGGATCTGGAGTGAGTTTGAAGCGGGAATGAGAGCTATTTTAGGTCAACAAATCAGTGTTCAAGCGGCGAGAAACTTACTTGCTTTATTGGTTGAAACACTTGGTGAGGTAGCTGAAGATGGCATGCGTTACTTCCCTAAGCCTAAGGCCGTATTTGATAGTGATCTCGCCTTTTTCAAAATGCCTGAGCGGAGAAAAGCGGCTATTAAAGCTTTCGCTGAGCAATATGTTGGTTCGGAACATGTTGAACTTGATGACTGGTTAAATATTAAAGGGATAGGCCCTTGGACTGTCGACTATGCAAAAATGCGCGGATTGAGTCATCCAGACATTTACTTGGGTGGTGATTTAGGGGTCAAAAAGGCAATGGAAAAATCCTTAAAAACAATAGATATCGAAAAGTGTGCTCCTTTTCGTTCTTATTTAACTTTTCAACTATGGCAACAATTATGATTGAAACTACATTAACCTCGCCCACTGGAGAGTGGATAATACAAGCGTCTGCTGATGGTTTACGATATGTCGGTTTTTTTCCAAAAACGCGCTATGAGCAAGGGGAAAATCGGCATACAGAAATGGCAAAAAAACAGTTAACAGAATACTTTGCTGGCAAACGCCAACGCTTTGATGTGGTACTTGATGTGGATGGTACGCACTTTCAAAAGCAAGTCTGGCAGGTGTTGGCACAAGTACCATTTGGTGAAACGCATAGTTATGGTTGGATAGCTGAGCGCTTAGGAAACAAAAATGCTGTCCGTGCTGTTGGCGCTGCTAACGGCAAAAATCCAATTAGTATCATCGTGCCTTGTCATCGCATTATTGGTGCAAATGGCAAACTAACAGGATATGCTGGCGGACTTGAAGCGAAAGAGTGGTTGTTACAACATGAGGGAGTGAGCTTCAAAAAATAGAGTATACTAGTGGTTAATCGTTGTTATTTCGATTGACTATATGTTTGGAGTGAATGTTGAGACTGCTATTTATTGTTTTTTGCGTTTTTACTTCGTGGGCCTGTATGGCAACAGAGGTTCGCTTTTGTTATGAAGATAAACATGCTCCACCCTTTATCCATGGTGCAGGACAAACTGTGCCATCGGCAAATCCAGGCGTCACGATCCAGATAGTACAACAGCTTGACGAGCACGTAAAAGAGGTGAGCTTCACTTATGCTCGAAAGCCATGGAGCCGTTGTTTGCATGAGCTGGAAAATGGTAAAGTTGATGCCGTGGTGGCAAGCCATCGAGCGTCTAGAGAAGGGCTAATGGCATATCCAAAGAACCCCGATGGCACTGTTGCACAGCAATATGCAATTAATCGGATCAGCACTTGTTTACTCAAAAGCAAAACCAATAAAGCAACATTAAATCTGAGCAAAGAAATAGAACTCGCAGTCCCTCGTGGCTATGCTATTCGAGAAAGTATGCCAAAGCATTTTTCCATATTTGAAACCGACTCGTTGGAGCATGCTATTGCCCTGGTTGAAAATGAATTACTTGATGCGACCATAGGTCTTTGCCAAATCGGTAATATGCCAATCACATTATCACCCCCCTTTAACCACTTAGAAGCGGTTTTTCCACCGTTAGAAACGTCGTTTGGTTTTATGGCATTTTCTGAGCAGTTTTATCAGCAGCACCCTGAGTTAAGCTGGAAAGTGTGGCGTGCAAGTCAGCTTATTAACCTCGACACCTTATATAGTGAGTATTTACGTTCACAAACCACCCAAATGGATAAGCAATAGATCTTTTAATCGTTAGTCAGTAAACTAGCGCGAATTTTTATTTCGAAATATCTATTATGGCTCAGCTTTATTTTTACTATTCGGCAATGAATGCCGGTAAATCTACGACTTTATTGCAGTCGGCATTTAACTACCGAGAGCGAGGCATGCGCCCGTTTATTATCACCGCTGCAATTGATAATCGTGCTGGTGTGGGCAAAGTAGCGTCGCGTATCGGCTTAGAGGCTGAGGCGCAAGTTTTTGAAAGCCAAACAGATGTGAAAGCACTACTGATGTCTGCTCATACCGAGAATAAAATTGACTGTGTATTGGTAGATGAGTGCCAGTTTCTAACAAAAGCTCAAGTCGCAGAGCTGGCGGATATCGTCGATGAACTGCGGATCCCGGTATTATGCTATGGTCTTAGAACGGACTTTCGTGGTGAGCTGTTTGAAGGCTCGCAATATTTGCTGGCATGGGCAGATAAATTGATTGAGCTAAAAACCATCTGTCACTGCGGTCGCAAAGCAAACCGAGTGCTTCGCACCGATGAGCACGGCAAAGCTATTGCGGATGGCGATCAAGTTGTGATTGGTGGTAACGATAGGTATGTTTCTCTTTGTAGAAAACACTATAAGGATGCCCTAAGCGCATAAGTATATTCAAACCTGATGTACTGTGAAGAGTGGCTTCTTTACAGTACAGATCCCGTTCTATAGTCACTCAGTATTTCTTCCTACCATAGTGCTAAATATATACCATTTTCTGGTTCGAATAATTTGGTAAACCTGCGGATTTGTACCATCCTTAAGAAATAGGAGTAAGGGTGTCATTTTAATGAGTCAGCAGCAGCCATTATCTTTCTTAAACGTTTCAGAACCTGATGAACAAAGCCTAGACGAGTGTGCATCTCCTTGGGTCGTGTTGATTGTCGATGATGAACCTGAAGTGCATGATGTGACTAAACTTGTGTTAACGGCTTATCGGTTTGAATTAAAACCGCTTGAGTTACTTCATGCCTATAGCAAAAAAGAAGCGATTGATATTTTAAGCAATCGAGATGATGTTGCATTGATTTTACTCGACGTCATTATGGAAAGTGAAGAAGCGGGCTTAGAATGTGCGCAATACATACGTGAAGAGCTTGGCTATCATAACGTGAGAATAGTACTGCGCACCGGTCAGCCTGGCAGTGTACCTGAACATGAAGTCATGCTGCGTTATGATATCAATGACTATAAAAATAAAACTGACCTCACAAAATCTCGTCTATTCACTATGTTAACCAGCTCGCTGCGCTCTTATCGAGATTTAAATCGACTTGAGTTGTTGACCGATGAACTAACCAAACTTAACGAAGGATTGGAAGAAAAGGTCAAGCAGCGCACCCATGAACTTGAATCGTCAAATGATGCCTTAAGAGAGGCATATAACCGTATTGCTGAGCAGCAGCAAGCGTTGATCCAATCAGAAAAGCTCGCTTCAGTAGGACAGTTTGCTGCGGGTGTAGCCCATGAAATAAATAATCCGCTTGCGTACTTAAAAAGTAACTTAGAGTTTGTACAAAGTTCGTTGGTTAAGTTGTATCGAGCTTGGCAATTTTTGGCAAATAACTCGCAACTCTCGCCTGAGTGTGCAAAATCGCTGAGTGAATTGGAAAAAGAGTATCAACTAAACTGGGCTTTGAGTGAAAGTGATGATGTGATGGCTGAAATGCACTCGGGACTCGACAGAATTCAACTGATTGTTAAAGAACTGAGTGTGTTTTTTGAGAGTAATCAAACTCAGTTTCAGCAAGTAGAATTCTATTCTCAAATTATGGATTCTGTGATGATTAATTTGGAGTTGGATGGTACAAACTTGAGCTTGATTGAATTTGAAAAAGGAGAGCGGTTTGAGTTGCACTGTGCCCCAGCACTCCTAGAACACAGTATTTACTGCCTCATAAAGAACGCTTTAGAAAGTACGGGTAGAATGCGAAAGGCCATTAAAATCAACACGAAAGTTGAGGATCAAACACTCTCTATCGATATCTTCGATTGTGGTGAGGGGATTGCGGATAAGCTGGTACATCGAGTATTTGATCCGTTTTATACCACTAAAGCTTCAGAAAAGCATGTGGGACTTGGGTTAACTATCGCATCTAATATCATCAAATCTCACGGTGGTGAACTGATCATAAAATCTACTATCGGTAAAGGCACCAGAGCGACTATAAATTTGCCACTAATTTGATTCAACTCTGGTTAATGCACTCTCCAATTATTAAATCTGAACTTAAAGAAATCAGTTAGTTCGCTATCTATCCAATCCTCAAGTTATCTCTTCAGTCGATATATTAAGATGCAGAAATGTGGCGACTGACACCTATAGCGCTATAACTTTAGGTGAAGAAGTGTCCGCTGCGGACACTTTTTCCGTCCGCGGACATATTTTATCCACTTCTAAAATAAAATAAATCAATAAAATCAACGCTTTAAATTTTGGCACAAAGTTCGCCTCTTTTGCTGCATACAAACTAATAAAGAAGATACGTTATGTGGTTAAGTACTGCTTTTTTAATTTCACCCTTGATGATGTTGGCTGTAGCAACGGTTGTGGCGGTATTTGACTCGTTAATTCGAGGAGAATCATTATGATTAAAGACACAAGCGGACAAGACGAAGTGCTCCAAACTGGTAAATCTAAAAAGAAGCTCGGTCTTGTAATAGCGGGTGTTGTCATTATTGCAGCGCTTAGTGCACAAGTCGTGTTTGGTGGGCCAAATGCTAGTAGCTCCGTGGCCAAAGATAGAGTGCAAATTGCAGCCGTGACTTTCGGCGAGTTTACCCGCGATATTGCCGCCACAGGTTTTGTCGTTGCTGCAAATGCACCACAAATTTACAGTCCGGAGCAGGGTTATGTCTCTTTACAGGTTAAAGCGGGTGATAGCGTGACTCAAGGTGAAGTGCTAGCCACAGTCAAAAGTCCAACTTTAACCAACCGGCTCCAACAAGAAGAAGCGGAGCTGCAAAGACTGAGTGGTGAGCTTGAAGGGAAAAAGTTAGATGTTAGACGTCAAAACTTGGCGTTAAATCGCTCCTTAGATCTTGCTCGTGTCGAACTATTAGCGGCAGATAGAGAGGACCGACGAGCTCAGTTATCTATCCAAAAAAACCTCATCAGCCAAATTGATTTAGAAGAAGCGCAAGACGACCTCGCGCGGGCAAAATTAAACTTCAATCATGCAGAGCAAGAAGTTGCGCTAGGCAAAGATACCTTGGCCTTTGAACTTAAATCTGTTGAGAATCAGCTTGAGCGGCAACGTTTAATTGTTGAAGAATTAAAACGTCAAGTTGCAAGTTTAGATGTGATTGCGCCGGTTTCAGGCATAGTCGGTAATTTATTAGTTGATCAAAATGCGCTTGTTAATGCCAATCAGGGGTTGATGAAACTCGTTGACTTAAGTGCTTATGAAGCCGAGCTGCAGGTTCCTGAAAGTTATGCGGCAGAGCTTGGGCTCGGGATGGCTGTCGAGCTTAGGATTGGCAACCAAAATATTTCTGGCGTGTTATCTGCGATTTCTCCAGAAGTAAATAACCGTGAAGTCACCACTCGAGTACGCTTTTCGGACGAAAACATTGATGGCATTAGACAAAATCAACGTTTGTCTGCTCGGATTTTACTAGAGCACAAAGAAAACACCTTAATGGTCAAACGTGGCGCTTTTATGAGTGAAGGTGGACACATTGCTTACAAACTAAGTGGTGATATCGCTGAGCGAATTGAGATCACTACCGGTACCTCAAGCATCAGTGAAGTTGAAGTGCTAAATGGCTTAAAGCAAGGCGATCAAATCATCATCAGTAGTTACGACGCATTCGAACGTGCGCCCAGCATCTTATTAAGATAAGAAGGAAAATAATAATGTTAGTTATGAATAATATCGGCAAAGTATACCAAACTGATATGGTGCAAACACACGCACTCAGAGATTTTAACCTGCAAGTAAATGAAGGAGAGTTTATCGCGGTAACAGGTCCTTCAGGCTCAGGTAAAACGACCTTCTTAAATATTGCTGGGATGCTAGAAGGGTACTCTAGTGGTCAATATATGCTAGATGGAATTGATGTTGGCAAGCTCAACGACAACCAAAGAGCTGATCTGCGAAACCAAAAAATCGGTTTTATTTTTCAAGGCTTTAACCTTATCCCAGATTTAAACTTGTACGAAAATGTTGAAGTGCCATTACGCTATCGTGGTGTCAAGGCGGCTGAGCGCAAGCGCAGAATTGAAAACTGCCTCGAGCAAGTTGGCCTTGCTGGCCGCGCAAAACACTTGCCACAACAGTTGTCCGGCGGACAGCAGCAGCGTGTGGCTATCGCAAGAGCGCTTGCTGGTGAGCCACGCTTTTTACTAGCCGATGAACCAACGGGGAATTTAGATAGTTTAATGGCGCGTCAGGTGATGGAATTACTAGAACAAATTAACCGTGACGGTGCAACGATAGTAATGGTTACCCACGACCCGGAGCTTGCAAGGCGTACACCAAGAAACATCCAGATTGTAGATGGACAGGTTGCGGATTTTACTTTGTATCAAGGTAAAGGTGCGGCTTCACAAGCGTTGAAATCTCAGGTGGGAGCGTAAGTTATGTTTGCCCATTACCTTGATTTAGCCTGGCGTAGCCTAAAAGCCACGCCGCTTGCGACTAGCCTAATGGCGCTGGCTATTGCCATTGGCATTGGCGTCACTATGGTGAGTTTGTCTGTGTATCACATGATGTCCGCCGATCCAATTCCAAGCAAAAGTAGCAAACTCTATGCTGTACAGCTACAAGTGATGGATGAGGGACAAACCTATCATTCAGCTGATGATATTCCCTTTCAGCTGACATTTTTAGATGCGAAAAATCTGTATCAAACGCTAAACATCGACAAAAAAGTCGCGATGTTTAAATCTGGTTTTGCAGTTCATGTAAACAATCCTGAAGTGAGCCCCATGTTGCAAACGACACGGCTAATAACCCGAGAGTTTTTCGCCATGTTTGAGTTGAGTTTTTTGTATGGTGGAGTGTGGAGTCAAAGCCAAGCAGACAATGCTGCACCAGTGACTGTTATTGACGAAACTATCGCACAAAAGTTATTTGGCCGCAGTGATGTGGTGGGAGAAAGTATTTATTTAGCGCAGCGAAGATATCAAGTAGTAGGGGTAACTAAGGAGTGGCAGCCAAACGTTAAAATGTATGACTTAAACAATGGCGCGTTTGCTGATGCCGAACGTATCTTCATTCCCTTCAGTCATGCGGCAGCTTATGAGATTGATACTTGGGGAAATACAAATGGTTGGAAGAGGGAAGAGATTAACAACTTCACGGACAAAATGAATTCAGAAATGCTTTGGACTCAGTTTTGGGTTGAATTAGAGAATGATAAAGAACAACAAGCGTTAGCAACACAACTAGATAATTACATCCAAACCCAACAAGATTTGGGAAGATTTAACCGTAAAACACGAGAATTTTCACTTCGAAATGTCACTGAATGGCTTGAGTACAATAATGTGGTTAGTGAAGATAACAAAGTCATGATTGGTTTAAGTTTTATGTTCCTTGCTGTTTGCTTAGCCAATATTCTTGGATTGTTACTTGCGAAATTTCTTAAACGTGCCCCTGATGTTGGCGTAAGAAGAGCGCTTGGTGCAAGTAAAACGCAAGTGTTTTACCAACACTTAGTTGAAGTGGCGTTGCTTGGTTTTATGGGGGGAGTGATAGGGATAGCTTTTGCTCAGCTTGGCTTATGGGGGATCCGCAGAACTAGCCATGTCTACGAAAGTCTTGCAACGATGGATGTCTCTATGCTGTTAGCAGCGCCGAGCATCGCTATTGTGACTTGTATTCTTGCAGGGCTTTACCCAGCTTGGATAGTGTGTAAAACATCACCTGCTACTTATCTAAAAGTGCAATAAGGAGAGTCCCATGTTGGAATTAAAACCCATTATCAATGCGTTATTGCGCTCTAAAGTTGGTGCTCTACTTGCTATCCTGCAACTTGCCTTGACGTTGGCAATTGTCAGCAATTCGCTGTCCATTATTAGTGAACGCGTCAGCTATCTCAATAAGCCAACTGGCTACCCTGAAGAGTCGATAATCACCTTCAGTGTCATGTCGTTTGACGACAAGATAGATGCAAACCAGCAGCTTATCGTTGATGAGAGAATACTAAAAAGTATCCCTGGAGTTATAGAAGCCGTGGGAGTGAGCTCGGTTCCGCTTTCAGGAGGAGGCAGCAATTCGGGATTCAGCTTAACCCCAGAAGACGATGGTAAACATACAAACTCGGGGCATTTATACGCCAATGAACAAGTGATCCGTACCTTGGGTGTAAAATTGATAGAAGGCCGTGATTTCACATCTGGAGATGTCTTGATCTCAAGTGAATACGCTAAGCAACCAGATGTTGTTATTGCCAGTAAGGCTTTTACGGACGAGATATTTGGTGAGGGTAAAGGATTGGGCGAAACGATTTATTATGGTGGTGGCCCGTTAAAAGTCGTGGGGATTGTTGAGCGTATGACTAATGCTTGGCCGCGTTTTAGAAATGCTGAACGCTTAATTATTTTTCCTATGGTGAATGCGAATGGATTTCAAGATTTCTTAGTTCGCACCGATCCGAGTTTGCGTGGCGAAGTAATGAAAAAAATAGAGTCGGCGCTGCTTCAAGAAAATCCTAGTCGTGTGATCACAGGCATTAAAGGGCTTGATGAGGTGAAAGGAAAGTACAATTCTAAAGACTTATTGATGCTAAGAATGTTGCTAGTGCTCATCACCGCATTAGTCGTCGTGACGGCGCTGGGAATATTTGGTCTTACTCAGTTTAATATCAGCAAACGTACTAAACAGATAGGTACTCGCAGAGCTTTGGGGGCGCGCAAGTCTGCAATTGTTCGTTACTTTGTGGTAGAAAACCTCATTGTTTGTGCAATTGGCTTAGTACTTGGCACTGTGGCTACGATTTTCCTAGGACAAAAGCTAATGTCTTTGTATTCAGTGCCGCCGCTAGAAGTAAGTTATATTTTGATAACGGCGCTTGGGCTTATCGTGCTTTGTATCGCGTCAGTAATTTTTCCTGCTAAGAAGGCGGCGAACATTTCACCGAGTATCGCGACAAGAAGTGTATAACCCTTATGCTAATCAGGTTGTGTGAGTAGCCTGATTAGCATTACTCTAACTTGCCTTGTATTAGTTGTGCTAGTATAGGTAAGTGGCAACATGTAATAACAAGAATAAAATCATATGGATAAAATCTTAATTGTGGATGATAACCCCGCAGTACTTGATGCACTGTCATTGTTACTAGAGCTGCATGATTATCAAGTGGTTACCGCGTGCTCACCGTTAGAAGCAATTAAAGTGGTGTCGTTTCAGCAAATTGCACTAGTTATCCAAGATATGAACTTTAGTGCAGACACCACCTCCGGAGAGGAGGGGGCTGCGCTTTTTCACCAATTGAAAGCACTAAATGCAAAACTCCCTATTATCCTATTAACGGCTTGGACTGAGCTCACCACGGCGGTTGAACTGGTAAAAGCCGGAGCGGCAGACTATCTAGCTAAGCCGTGGGACGATCAAAAGTTACTCACCACGATTGCAAACCTCGTTGCGCTTGGTGAGGCACATAAGCAAGTTGCAAACTTTGAACGGGCTGAACAAGAACGCCAACAGTTTAATCAAGGTGCGGATTTATGCGGGTTTGTGTATAAATCGGTGGCCATGCAGCGAGTCATAGATATGGCGCTGCAAGTCGCCAAATCTGATGTATCAGTGTTAATAACCGGTCCAAATGGTAGCGGTAAAGAAAAAATCGCGGAGATCATTCAAGCGAACTCACCACTAAAAAATCAACCGTTTGTCAAAGTGAATGCAGGCGCGCTCCCAAGTGACTTAATCGAAGCTGAGTTATTTGGTGCTGAGAGCGGTGCTTATACCGGTGCGAATAAGCAGCGTATTGGTCGCTTTGAAGCTGCTGATAAAGGCACGTTATTTTTGGATGAGATTGGTAATTTACCTCTTCCAGGGCAAACAAAATTGCTACGTGTTTTGCAAAGTGGCGAGTTTGAGAGGCTAGGTTCAGTCGAGACAAAAAAAGTATCGGTCCGTGTCATCTCAGCAACAAACGCGGATCTGCTGGCGGATATTCGAGGGGGGAAATTCCGTGAGGATCTATATTATCGCTTAAATGTCATCGAGCTAAACTTACCCGCGTTGTCACAGCGAGTAGATGATATTTTACCTTTGGTCGCGCATTTTTTACCTGCAAGAGGGCTTGCTTCGGATGCCCAGCAAGCATTATGTGAACACCCTTGGCCTGGTAACGTACGGGAGCTTGAAAATGCCTGTAAACGGGCGGCAGTATTGAATCCAGATGGCGAGCTCAGTGCGAAGGATTTTGGGCTTGATGTGCAGGCATATACAGCACAAGTTAGCGTATCACATACCATACGAGAACCCAGTAAAGAAGAATTGGAGCAGGCGCTCAAGACTCATCTTGGCGTGATTGCGAAAGTAGCACGACATTTCAACATGAGTAGACAAGCCCTTTATCGTCGCTTGCAAAAGTTTGGCATTGAATATTAAGGACAATAATGACGACCTCGCAGCAACACGCATTAATCATTGCCATCAGTATTATTATTGGCCTTGTTCCTTTATGGTTCTTACTCGATGACCACAGTGGTTTCATTGTAATAGTAGTGGGATCCGTCAGTGTTGCACTACTGTTGTATAAACTATTAATGCGTGAAAACAAAGCGGGGTGGGAGGCGCTAGAAGTCGGCTTGATGAATTTTAAGGATGGCGAATTTTCTACGTCCATTACCTATAACGCTAACAATGAACTCGGTAGACTGTGTCAGTTATTCAATGAAACAGCAAAGCAGTTGAGAGATGAAAAACAATGGATTTATCAGCGTGAGCTGATGCTTGATAAAGTGCTAGAGTCGTCACCTCAGGTACTCGTCCTCGTCGACTCACAAGATGTGGTGGTATTTGCCAACAATAGTGCAAAAACGTTTTTTATCTGTGAGCATCGCCTTGAAGGTGAGCGTTTTAGTAGGTTGTTATCCGGAGTTCCCGATGAACTTCATCAAGCTGCAAATAACCAACTTGATGGCTTGTTCTCAATACAAAACAGCAGTGGTGAGTCGCAAATGTGGCATCTCGCCAACGGTGAGTTATTACTCAACAACCACTTTCACAAATTATATATTTTTAAGCAATTCACTCGAGAGTTGAGCCGCCAAGAAGTGCAAGTTTGGAAGAAAGTGATCCGCATCATTAGCCATGAGTTAAACAACTCATTAGGGCCTATTTCATCTATGCTGCACAGCGGACAGATCTTGGCTGAACGCGTGGATGAACCTAGGTTAAGTCGAGTCTTTGCGACGATAGAAGAGCGCATTGTGCACCTTAGCGAGTTTGTTCAGGGCTATGGTAAGTTCGCCAAACTTCCTCTGCCAAACATTGGAACTGTGGATTTGCAGGTTTTGTGTGAGCGGCTGCAAAGCCATTGGTCATTCCAATATCAGCTTAATCAAACGCAATTACAGGCGGACACGACACAGTTAGAACAGTTACTTATTAATTTGATAAAGAATGCGACTGAGTCTGGCTCTGAGATAGAGGAAATCTGTGTTCAATCTGAGCAGCGCAGCGACGAAGCTTATATTTGGGTGCTCGATAGAGGCGAAGGCATGAGTGACACCGTGATGGCGAATGCCTTAATTCCATTTTACTCTACCAAAGCGTCAGGAACAGGGCTTGGTTTAGCGCTGTGCAGAGAAATTGTGGAAGCACACAACGGTAAGATCAGCCTCTATAATCGCGAAGGTAAAGGTTTGTGCGTCGAAATTCGGTTACCGAACAAATTATCCTGAGTTTACTCAGGATAATAAACTTAAGACTGAGCTCATCAATTATTTTGGTGGATCAATCGAATGATTAATGCTGGCGTTAACCCTAAACCACCCTGCAATTGAATAGCGCTTTTCGTTGGCAACCAGTACTTCATGAGGAAATTCATCACTTAAAAAGGTAACTAGCGTGCCATAACTTGGCAGCACCGTTGTGAGTATCTCGTCGTGATTATCGGGATTGTAAACAACTAGTTCGCCGCCATTGTCTGACGCCCAAGACTGATTTAAGTACAATACCGTGGTCAGAATTCGGTTGGTCTTTCCCTTAAAGGCGTCCATATGCTTTTTGTAAAACGCCCCTGGAGGATAAATGGCAAAGTGGCTTTCATAACTAAAGAGTCCCATAAACAGCCGTCTGTTTAAATAGGCCTTTAGCTCGCCCATGTAGTTGAGCCAAACAGATTCCAACTCATTGCTGGTGTCTAACCAATGAATCTTATCTCTGCGAATTTTCTTATTTTGCTCGTGAGAGGCTAAACGACCAATTCCAGCTTGCTTAAAGTCGTCATTGCTGAGCTCTGCTATTCTCAATTCTAACTTGGATAAAATGTCGGGACTGACGAAATTTGGCAAAATACTAATGCCTGTGGTTTGTAAGTCCTGAGCTAATTTCTCGAACGGAAATTCTAAGTCTAAATCTAACAATAGCGGCGCCTCTGAAAAAGGTCTTTTTACCGCTTTGTTTGGTACCGATCCAGCGAGTTAATTTCACCTTGTCGATAAGCGAATTTTGTTAATGATGTTTTCACTGGCGGCTTCGATTAAATCAAGCACATGTTCAAAGCCACGTTCACCACCATAATAAGGATCAGGCACTTCATGCTCAGTCATGTCACCAAACGCTAAAAACAGCTGAACTTTATGCGCTAAGTCGTTAGGACAAATGGAGAGTAGATCGCGGTAATTAGCATTGTCTGCACACAAAACTAAGTCGTAATCTTCAAAATCGCTGGGTTTTACTTGCTGCGCAGATATGCCTGAAAAGTCATACCCTCTTGCGCTGCCTGCCGCGACACTTCGTGGATCTGGAGGGTTACCTTGATGATAGCCAATGGTGCCAGCGGAATCGATATGGATTGTTAACTCTGTTGCTGCGAGTTTATGCTTTAATACCGCCTCCATAGTTGGAGAGCGGCAGATATTACCCATGCAGACTACTAAGATACTAGAAATTGCGCTCATATTGTTGTCCTTCAAGTACGCTTTTATACCAATAGTATTCATTCTCCAAGTCTACCGACTTTTTAATTCAGAGCAAAATATAAGGCGCCGGCTAATACTAACAGTATTAGGGCGCCAAATTTAACTCGTTAGTTTGGAAGGTTTTCGTGAGGACCAAATACCTCATAGAATATTTGCTCGGCTTGTACACCGATATTCAGCAGTTGGGTTTTGATAAAGCGCATAAAGGCAACCGGGCCGCATAAGTAGAACTCTCCGTCTGTGAGCGGCAAAGCATTTTTGATTGCGTTGATATCCATCAGTCCAGAATGCGTACCCTCGGCTTCTGACTCCAACCAAGTAACCACATTAAAATCTTGGATATTGCTACCAAGCTCATTGATTTCTTTGTTGAAACCTAAGTCACTGTGAGTTTTATTCGCGTGTAAAAAATGCGCTTCGACTTCAGGTGAATGTTGGCTATGAACACCAAGCATGCAAAGCATAGGGGTTATTCCAACCCCTGCGCTAATGTATACCTTTGGACTGGCTGTGTGTTGTCTGACAAAGCCTCCAGCTGGTGGAGTGAGCTTGAGGGTGTCGCCCTCCTTAAGTGTATGAAGATATTGCGATACTGCACCGTCGTGTTTAGTAGAGATCCTAAGGTACGAACCATTGGGGGCAACAGACAAAGAGTATTGGCGGATCTGCTGAAACCCTGCCACTTCTTTTGGTACAAAGACAGAAACAAATTGTCCAGCTTGGTAATGAGGTAGGGCTTTACCGTCGACAGGCTTGAGATAAAAGCTTTTAATATTTTCAGTATTGCTTATCACCTTTTCAATTGTAAATTCACGAGTTCCTTGCCACCCACCTTGCTGCTCAAGCGCGGTTTGATACAGGCCATGCTCTGCGGTGATAAATAAATCGGCTAAAAACTGGTAGGCACTAAGCCAAGCTTGCTCTATTTCGTCTGTGAATTGCTCGCTGAACTCGGCTTTGAGTGTTGCAATCAAATGCTGGCCAACAATAGCGTATTGCTCCGGTAAAATCCCAAGGCTAACGTGCTTATGGTTGATACGTAAAATGGCGTCACTGAGTACCTCTGGTTGATCAATGTAATTGGCATAGGCCGCTAATGCTGAAAATAGTGCCAATGGCTGTTTTCCCGAAGCCTGATGGGATTGGTTGAATACCCCTTTTAACTCTGGGTGTTGATTGAACATCCGATGATAAAACTTGGCGGTGATCTCGGGACCGACCTGAGTCAATAGCGGTGCACTTTGTTTTACCAACTCAATCGTATTGTGTGTAAGCATTAATATCTCCAGTTTGAGAGTAGAGTTAACCTATTCGCCCATCGACGCGCTTTTTTATCAGCATGGGCGCGAAGGTAATGGAAAAAAGCATAAAACCAAAAACCCAAGCCACGGCACTTAACAGCCATGCATTGTGCGGGTTTATAAAATGAATAAGGAAGGCGCGGATAAGACCTGATATCGCGATACAGATAAATGCCAGTGTAGTTGTCGTGCCTACCTGTAATAGCCGGCCAGTGTGGCCCAAGGTAACGCGAGTCATCATGGCTAAAATCATTAATCCCATGCCATTAATTGCCACTAAGTGAAGGTGGCTACGTAAATACTCAGGTGCAAAGGTATTGTTGTATGCGCTAATTATTAAACCCGTTGCGATTGCACAATATGACAGGTACAGTGACCAAAGCAGCGGTACGCTAAATAATTTACCGTTAAACCAATAAATTGCTCTTATCGAGTGCAGTAGCCCAAGGAGCAGTAGTGCAGCACTTAAATAGTGAGTATTGGGTATTGTAAACTGCAGGATATAGGTGAAAACGCAGATGATGGCGAAGTAAAAGATCGCTCTGTCTAACCTTGGAGTATGTGGTTTTTGTGCTTGCTGCAATCCTCGGGCAATAAAAAACGGAATAACGCGGCCACCCACCACACCAATCAACAGCATGTAAGCAATAAGTGTTGCTTGGCTTGCAGCGCTTAGTAATGAGAAGTGCTGGTTGTGAAGTAAAATTAAAAATACGATGTTGCAGCCACACAACATGCTTACAGCAAAAATAAAAACACGATTGTTTTTGGATTTTGCATCAACAATTACGCTCGTTAAGTTGAATAGTATAATGAGCCAAAAACTTAGTTGTAGTAGCAAGGTGATGATGATTGATGGAGTTGCCACAAAAAAGCTCAGCCTAGCGGCACACCAAATAATACAGAGTGACAGCAGTGCGCCACCATGTAATGTCTGTCTTTGCGTCCAATTTTTTGCTGCGGTTAGCAAAAATCCGGCGACGACAGCACCGCCAAAGCCAAACAGCATCTCGTGGGCGTGCCAATAGGTCGCTGGGTAGCCATTACGCCAAACAACATTGCCATTGAGCAATAAAGCCCATACAGAAATGCTCACGACAGCGAATAACCCCGCGAGTAAAAATAGCGCTCTAAAGCCGAGCATCAACACGGGCCAAGTAGATGGTAAATACCAACACACTGCTTTTGGACTGGGCTCTTCTAGTTGGATTAAGCTCATTTATTTAACCTCCAAACCTAGGTGGTATAGACAAACAAGGCGGATGACGTAGGCGAGCTTAATCAAGGCGGCCAATACGATAGTACTAATATGTGCTGCAATTTGTGAGAAGAGGCTGAAGCTTTCAACGCTAAAAAAACTCACTTGCAGTGACAGCATAAACGCTGCGAGAGAAGTGAAAATGGCGATGTTGCTATATCTTAAAAGTTGGTATGCACGGCTCATCGTTAACTCTGCGAATGTTGATATATAGACTGCACGTTGCAGGTGTCACGCCAACTTTAAAATACTATATAAATCATTGTATTAGTATTCTATTATTGATATTTGAGTCAAATTGACATATCTTAATTAGTGTTTATTTGAATAAGTTGAGTCTTTTTGACATGAATTCGTTAGCGCTCTCCAAATTGCTTGAGCTTAGTATGTCGTTATCACGACTTTCGTTGGCGCAAGAGGGCCGCGAGGTTAAGCAATACGCTAAGTCCTTGCTTTCAGCATTGAGTCAATCTGTTACCGCTGATGCCATCGCCATTCTTTATGGCGATCAGCATGCATTAACTATCCTAGCTTGCAATGGGTTGAGTGCGGACGCTGTTGGGCGGCAATTTTTGCTTACAGAGCAACCTAGATTGATGTCCATTTTCGAGTCTGACGAACTAGTTAGTTTTCCTGCCAATAGCGACTTACCCGACCCTTACGATGGTCTGTTGCTCGCCGAAGAAAGTCGCTTACCAGTGCATGCCTGTATGGGATTTAAGGTCGCGCTGCAAAGTAGCACCTTATTGATGACGTTCGATTGTCTTAAACCTGATAGCTTTGAGCACTTGTCTGAGGTTTATATGAAAACCCTACAAGCAATTGTCTCAAGTAGTGCATTACGTATGTTTGAAGCTGAGTGCCTCTATGAGCAAGCACGTGCATCTACCCTTACTCAATCCCAAAAGTCCGTTAAAAAGCAAATCTTGGTAGGAGAGAGTGCGGTGATGCACTCGCTTAAATCAGAAATTGAACTGGTTGCTGGTTCTGAATTTAATGTGCTTATTCAAGGTGATACAGGAACGGGTAAAGAGTTAGTAGCAAAACACGTACACTTTAACTCCCAACGAAATGACAAACCGTTCGTACAAATTAACTGTGCGGCACTTCCTGACTCGATAGCAGAAAGCGAACTCTTTGGTCACAAAAAAGGCGCGTTTACCGGGGCCGATAAAGACCGATTAGGCAAATTTGCAGCCGCGGACGGCGGCACGCTGTTTTTGGATGAAGTTGGCGAACTGAGTCTGACTTTACAGAGCAAACTATTACGTGTGCTGCAAAGCGGTGAGGTGCAAGCGGTAGGTGCTGACCACATTCATATTGTCGATGTTAGAGTGGTTGCTGCGACTAATCGTGATTTAAAAGAAGAGGTGAGGCGCGGAAAATTTAGGGCTGATCTTTATCATCGCTTGAGTGTGTATCCTTTATTTGTTCCTCCACTGATCGAAAGGCTAGATGACATCCCGCTGCTGGTTGGGTTCTTTTTAGAGCAGCTAAGAGGCACGCTCAACGCAAAACAAGTGGTGATGGATAGGCAAGCACTCAGCCTATTAATGCATTACGACTGGCCGGGCAATGTCAGAGAGCTTGAACATTGTGTCAGTCGTGCAGCGTTAAAAGCTAAGCATCAACAGTGGCAGGCTAATATCATTGAGATCCATGACATAGATATCGCGCCAAAACACAATCAACAAATTCAGCAGGCTGAGTGCCTTACCACGCAAGAGAAAACACCTCCTGTCGCCATGAAATTCGCCGTCGAGCTACTACAAAAAGACATGATCGTTAACGCGATGGAACGTCATGGGTTAAATTGGTCGGCAGCTGCGAGAGAGCTGGAAATGGATAGAGCAAATTTAGTTCGACTGGCAAAGCGTTTAGGGTTGGATGTTAAAAAGCAGATGAGTTAAGCAGCCGGAGCTGCTTTTATAAATCTCAATAACTTAGCAAGTTTCTCATTTTGAGTTCTGATTAAATACAAGCCGTTCAAGAAATGAAACTCTAAATGTAATGAAAATTGTTATTAATACTCTTATAAGTTGTTTATTTTAAAAGGGTATATTAAGAAAACTGTTATTTTTATTTAATCTTGCGAAGAATAAATATTGAACTAGGGTTATAGGGCGTCACTCGACATTATTAGGGGGCCCTATGCAGGGTAATAAGCAAGTCATAACAGCGTTAAATCAAGTGCTTACGCTAGAGTTAACATCGATAAACCAGTTTTTTCTACACGCAAGAATGTACAAAAATTGGGGGCTTGAAGAGCTAAACGAGAAAGCATATAAAAAATCTATCAAGGACATGAAGCAAGCTGATGACCTTATCGAGCGCATATTATTCCTTGAAGGGTTACCAAACCTCCAGCATTTAGAAAAGTTACGAATAGGTGAGCATACCGAAGAGATGATGGCGTGCGACTTAGCGTTTCAACTCGATCAGCTTCCGACATTGCGTGATGCAATTGCGCTGTGTGAACACGAACAGGATTATGTTAGTCGAGAGCTACTAGAAGACATTCTTGAATATGAAGAGGGCTATGTGGATTGGCTCGAAACGCAGCACTTCTTAATCAAAAATACCGGCATTGAAAACTATCTGCAGTCGCAGATTGAGGGGTAAGTTATGCAAGGCAATTCTACCGTTATCGACTTACTCAACAAACAACTTACGCTTGAGCTTTCTTCTATGGATCAATATTTGGCTCATGCCAAAATGTATGAAGATTGGGGACTGGAGAAGCTACACCATAAGTTATCTCACGAATATGAAGAAGAGCTTGATCACGCTAAGCGGATCACGGAGCGCATTTTGTTTTTGGAAGGCACGCCAGATACCGCTTCTCGTGCGCCGATCCACGTCGGTACTGACGTGAAAGAAATGCTAGAAAATGATTTGGCTGCGGAAATACTGGTAAAAGATCACTTGAAAAAGGTGATAGCAGTGTGTGAGCAAGCGCAAGATTATGTTACCCGTGAAATGCTCGAAACCCTGTTAGATGACACCGAAATGGATCACATTTATTGGCTTGAACAACATATCAATTTAATCAAACTAATTGGTTTACCAAACTACATTCAGAGCCAACTTGCTAATAGCCCTGAATGATCCCAACCACCGCGCCTACCTTTGGGTGCGGTTTCTTTGTGCGCCATGCATTGTCTTGGTGATTTATAACGAGCAAGGTATTCGCTATAAAATTAAGCAATCACAATGATTTGAACTAAAGTTTAGTTATGTGTTGAGTGATTAGTAATACGATGAAAATATTATTACTGTTTTTCTGCTTCCTGAGCTCAGTTTGTCTCGCAGCAAACTCCAAGCAAGTGTTTCGTATTTATCATGACGCTGACTATTCTAATTTAAATGAGTCAGCTGAAGCGATAAAAATGGGATTTTTAACCGCATTAGATGAAGTAGATAATCAAATCCAAGGTTATAAGATTGAATTGGTGGCCAAAGACCATCGTGGTAATAGTAATCGTAGCTTGCTTCACTTTAAGCAATTTTTAAAAGATCCGAATGCCTTACTCGTGCTTGGTGGTGTTCATTCTCCCCCCTATATCAAATTTCGTCAGTTTATCAACGAGAATAAAGCGCTACTATTGGTTCCTTGGGCCGCTGGTGGACCAATTACAAGATACCCGAGTAAGGATAATTGGATTTTTAGGCTTTCTGTGGATGACACCAAAGCGGGTAAAGTACTCATCAATTATGCAAAGCAACAAGGTTGTGTTGCACCTCATTTACTCCTTGAGGATACCGCATGGGGGCGATCCAATTACGACACACTGTTAGAAGAATATAAAAAATCCAAGCCTAACAACGCACTGCCCGTATCTTGGTTTAACTGGGCAACTAAGAAAAATGAGGCGCGGATCATTATCCATAATATTATTGAAAGTGAGCCACAATGTATCATTTTCGTTGGCAATGCGATTGAGGGCGCTGAGTTTGTAAAAGCCATGGCAAGTATTGACGAGGCGCAGCGTCTGCCCATTGTTAGTCATTGGGGGGTAACTGCGGGTAACTTTTTTGAGATTATTGGGGATAAGTTATCAGCAGACGTTTCATTGGCGGTCCTACAAAGCTGTTTTTCTTTTGAGAATAAGCCATTAAGTGCGTTTTCGGCACGAGTATTTAATCGTGCAAAACAGCTTTTCCCAACCCAGTTTGCCAGGCATGGATTGGTTCAAGCAGCTCCCGGGTTTATCCATGGCTATGATATTGCCAAGCTTCTTATCGCGGCAGCGGAGCAGATAAAACTGACAGATTCAGTCGCGACCAACAGAGCCGTGTTAAAAAGCGCATTTGAGGATTTGCAATCGCCGGTCAACGGTCTAGTAAAGACGTATCAACGGCCTTTTAGTGTCTGGAGTGAAAAAAACGATTCAGCCCATGAAGCGCTAACCGTGCAAGACTTGTGTATGGGACAGTACCAGTCTAATGGCAGTATTAAACTAGTTTATAGTTACCCGGGGTCGCATTGAAAACTAAATTCACCTTAACGAGTAATCGCGCTTTTTACACCTTTTTAGGGCTAACGGCTATCGTTTCACTTCTGCTCAGTGCACTTTTTGTTGGGCTGAGATCAAATGTCATAGTCGAAGATTTAGTAAGAGAAACGAATGAAACCCAAGCTCAACTCGCAGTTAACAACTTAACTCAGTATCTTGAAAGTCGTAAGCAGATCCTCTCTGATCTTTCTCTACATCCTATTATCGTAAATGGTGTGATGGGCACGGGGCTCTCCGCGGCTAAGTTACGAGACTTTATGCGTAGTTTTCAAATTATAGGTAGAGAAGAAAAGTTAATGGTGATCAATGTATTGGGCGATGTGGTTTACGCAAACTTTGATTCTCATGAAGTGTTAGGCCAAAAACCAAAGTGGCTCGATAAAGTGATCAATGCAGAGCTGAGCAGTGCGATAGATCTCACTCAGATTGGCAACTTGCACTATTTCACAATAGCAGTACCGATTTACTATAACGGCTTTGCTGAGGGAGCACTTATTGGCGAGTTTTCTACGAGTTTAGAGAGTCTGCTGAGCTCCTCATCATCCACATCTTTTCACAGCATTGGTTTAAAAGGCTGGTGGATTAACTTTTCTAACACCCAAAAAGTTGAAACTTACTTTAGTGTAAGCAGTCTCGATGTTGGCTCCACCGATTTAGTATTGGACTATCGTGTAGAGAAAAGTCAGGTCACTGACGAAGTGAAAATATTTGTGTGGGATCTTATTGGTGCTATTGCTTTTGGGCTATTCCTATCATTTGGCTTGCTCTATTTGTTTGGTAAGCAACTTTTGTTAAACCCGTTCAAAAAGCTAGAAGAATCAAGGACAACACTCAAACGCAGTGAAGAGCGATTTAAACTTGCAATATTTGGTAGCGATGATGGTCTTTGGGATTGGGATCTTGAGCGGAATGCGGTGTTTTATTCAGACAGATTCAAATCTTTACTAGGCTTTTCGCAAGAGACACAAGCCTTATTCTCTGCACATATTTCTAGTTTATTTGACCGAGTCCACCCAGAAGATCTCCCCAATTTAGAAAACTCAATTAAGTTTCATATGACAGAAGAAGAGCCTTTTGGTGTCGAGTGCCGAATAAAAACGAGGCAAAACAGCTATCGCTATTTTTGGCTAAAAGGTGCTGCGGCACTTAAAGATGGACAAGCGAAGCGGATTGTTGGTTCACTGTCGGATATTACCGATCAAAAGCTTCACCAAGACGCGCTGAAAAAGGCCAAGGAACAAAATGATTTACTCGCTCAAGCAATAGAGTGCGCAAATGTCGGCATAACGATTGTTGACGCGACTAAGCCTGAATTACCAATCGTATTCGCGAATAAAACATTTCAACAAATCACCGAATACGGTGATGAAGTACTGGGTAAAAACTGTCGCTTTTTGCAAGGTGAAAATACCCAACAGCAAGCGTTAGTTGAAATCAGGGAAGCAATAATAGCTCACGAATTCGTCAAAGTTGAATTGATCAATTACACCAAATCTGGAAAGGCATTTTGGAATAGTTTGCAGATCTCTCCGGTGTTCAACGAACAAAATCAATTAACGGCATTCGTTGGTATCCAACAGGATATTACCGCTGCTGTTGAGGCGAAAAAGGAACTAGAACAAGCGAAGCAAGCGGCGGAGCAGGGCGCGCAAGCTAAAAGCGAGTTTTTAGCGTCAATGAGTCATGAGATCCGCACACCAATGAATGGTGTGATAGGCATGTTAAGTCTGCTAGAAGATGAGCACCTAACACAAGCTCAATTACATAAAGTGAGTCTTGCAATGGGCAGTGCCAAGTCATTATTAAATCTCATCAACGATATTTTAGATTTTTCTAAAATTGAAGCGGGTAAGCTTGAGCTTGAGTCACTAGATTTCGATATTAGGGCATTGCTTGGCGAACTGATTGAATCCGTTGCGTTGCAAGCACAGAAAAAGGGACTTGAACTTATTCTAGATGTTACCCAACTTGAAAAGCCATTGGTGCAGGGGGATCCGAGCCGGATTCGACAAATCATCACCAACCTAATTAGTAACGCAATCAAGTTTACCGAGCAAGGCGAGATCATCATCCGGGCTTGGTTCAGTGAGGTAGACAATAAACTGAGATTTCATTGCTCAGTTGAAGATACCGGCATAGGGATACCAGAAGACAAAGCGGATAGACTTTTTGCTAAATTCTCTCAAGTTGATGCCTCTACTACTAGAAAGTATGGGGGAACCGGGTTGGGGCTGGCTATTGTCAGGCAACTCTGTGAATTAATGGATGGTGATATCACCGTGAGCAGTCGGTTTGGGCATGGTAGTCAATTTGAATTTTTCGTGACTTTGATCCATGGTGACAATACTCAATTCGAAGCTGCAAAAGTTGATTTGCAAGGGATCAAAATACTCCTAGTTGACGATAATCTCTCCGCCTTGACGAGTTTGGAATCTCAATTGAGGCATTGGGGGGCGGATGTGTATAAAGCCAGCTCTGGAATACAAGCACTATCTCTGTGTGAAGCTGAATACCAACGTGATAAAAATGTGTTTGATATCGCCTTATTGGATATGACGCTTAGAGGCATGTCGGGTGAGCAGCTCGGTGCTGCACTAAAAAATGATAAGCGATTCAAAGCAATAAAGCTTATCATGATGACGCAAATGGGTACCAAGGGGGATGGCCAGTTTTACGCGGAGCGTGGCTATTCAGGCTATTTTCCAAAGCCCGTGACAACCAAAGACCTTTTTGATGCGTTAACCATTTTAGCTGAAGATGGCAAGGCGTTGGCGAATGCGAAACCACTGGTTACGAGTCACTATCTGAAACTGGTAAGAAAGGCGAACGAAACCGAATTTACGTGGCCAAAACCTTGTCGTATTCTACTGGTTGAGGATAACAAGGTGAACCAAGTTGTCGCATTAAGTATGCTCAAAAAATTGGGGATAACCCATATTGAAGTTGCCGAAAACGGACTGCTTGCTATTGAGCTGCTCAAGTCACATCAAGATGAATGTCAATTTGAGCTAATTTTAATGGATTGTCAGATGCCAGAAATGGATGGCTATCGGACTACCGAGTTAATCCGAGAGGGAGCCGCAGGTGAGAGTTATCAAGGAGTAAAAATACTAGCCATGACAGCCAATGCAATGTCCGGTGATAGGGAAAAGTGTCTAAATGCAGGCATGAATGACTATCTCACAAAACCCATTTCGGAAGAGCCACTGAGCGAGAAACTACAATATTGGCTATACAAAAGCGAATACGCTTCCTCAGACGATACAGAAGAAACGACTTAAGGGGGTAACTGAAGCAAATTGGCAATATTTCCTATCTATGATAATCTTTACTGTATATAAAAACAGTTGTCTAGATTTGTGTTGAGAAAAGAATTACCCGCCAAATATTACTTAAGCCACTTTAGTGAGCTTAGCGATTATTTACTTAAAGTATGTCAACCGCTATTAAGTAGTGCTCAGCGTGAGCTGCTGGCTGAGCTACACCGCTTGCCTGAAGATGAATTGTGTTTGTTAGTGCGGTTTATTTCCCGCAAAACACCTTTTCTGGATATCAATTCACTGCGCTACGAAGAGATCAATAATATTTGTGAAGTCGCGTTTTCATTAGAAGCAAAGGGACTACTTCGTCAGGTACAACAAGACGACTTTCAAGCACTATTACATTGCTTAACTAAACCATGTTTAATTGAACTTGCCGAGCGAGAGAACTTAACTACACTGCCAAGTAAATCGGCAAAAAAATCGCTCTGGGTAGCGCATATCAATCAATCTGTCTGCGTTGAACATCTAAATGCACAAGAATACCTATCTCAGTATCTCACGCTCTCATTTCAAGCCGATATCGACTACTTTCTATTTTTGTACTTTGGTAAGGTTGGCTTTAGCTTAGCGCAATTTTCGATGCGAGATCTTGGTGTAATGAATACCAGGAGTGCTGATTCCGCTTACCATGCACATTTTGAACAAAAAGAGGAAGCCGTGAGCGCGTTTTATTATGCAAATGCACTCAGTGAGCTCAAAAACGCCCCTGAAGAAGAATTAGTCAAGCGTGCTAGACAGGCCGCAGCGCAACAATTGCCTGAGGTCGATGGGCAATATGCAGCGACAGCACATGCAAAGTACCTGTTAATGCTTGCCAGAAAGTTAGGTCCTGAATTTTCCCATTTTAAAACCTTATTGTGTATGAGTGAGCACCCCCAAGCGTGTGAGATGTTGATACGACATAATTATAAACAAGGTGAAGTTGAGCAGGTTCGTGAGCAACTAGAGCACATATTACAGGGGGAAAGTGATGAAACATTGATGATCTTCGCGGAAGACTTTTATCAGCGTAAATTTAACCAAAAACGCACTTCTGTACTTACGGATATGCTAAGAAAAAGTCAACCTGCAATCCAAATTGATGAGGCTTTTAAGGGACAAACAGAGGCTGGTGTCATTGCTTATTATAAACGTCATGGTATTGAGGCCTATCATGTTGAGAATGAAATTTGGCTGACCTTATTTGGATTGACCTTTTGGCAAGAACTGTTTTATCACCCAAAAAGTATCGTAGCGAATGGGTTTTCTAGGACTCCACTGGCATTAAAAGAAAATCGCTTTTACAGCGAATTTGAGGAAGAGATTGAATGTCGCTTAGCGAGTTTTACAGATACTTCTGCTTGGATGAACTGGCTTCTACGCCAGATGAGCGAACATTACGGAGAACCCAATCGGTTGTTTAATTGGCATGATAAGATGCTCGACTCAATAAAAATATTATTGTCTTACTTGTCAATTGAGGATGTCAAATCTGTTTTAAGGCTAATGTGTCGTGATTTTCATCTGATGAAATCTGGTTTTCCCGACCTGATGATAGTCGACGAAAAAGCGGGCTTAAGGTTTGAAGAAATCAAGGCACCTGGAGATAGTCTTAGCCGAAGTCAGCTAGTTAACATTTCTAAACTCTTGCAATGCAATATTCCCACGCGACTGCAAACCGTTGAATGGCATATTTGCAAAGAGCAACCTTATGTCGTTGTTGATATTGAAACCACCGGTGGCAATAAAGAGTTTGATCGCATTACCGAGGTAGCCATGGTAAAAGTCGTTAACGGCGAGGTTGTTGCTAAATGGCAATCACTTGTTAATCCGATGCGTCGTATCCCACAAAAAATCACTGAACTGACAGGGATCACTCAAGCAATGGTAAGTGATGCTCCGAGTTTTTTTGAAATTTTGGAGCAAGTTGAGCTGTTTAGCCAAGGTGCTATTTTTGTCGCGCACAATGTGAACTTTGATTATGGCTTTATTCGGCAGGAATTTGCTCGAGTCGGCCGAGAGTTTACTCGTGCGAAGTTATGTACTGTGCAGTTAGGCCGAAAGTTCGTGCCGGGCCTGCGCTCTTATGCGCTCGGAGCGTTTTGCCAGGCGATGAATGTATCTTTGATTAATCATCACCGAGCGATGGATGATGCTTATGCTACCGCTGAAATTTTCATTCAAATCAATGCAATAAGACAGGAAAAGTAGCATGTCAGCGGTTCGTTTAATGCATCAGCAGATGGGCCTGTTTTGGGGAGCAGGCGTGTGGTTAGGGGCGCTTTGCGTATCTAAGCTACCTTGGCAAGCGGTTATTTCTGCAGTGGTGTTGTTGGTTATCAATGTATTTATATTTGCACTTTTTTGGTGGGATAAGCGTGCTTCAACGCTTGCTCAATCACGCATTCCTGAGCGTAATTTACTACTGTGTGGGTTACTTGGGCTCAATATTATCACACCAGTGGCAATGTATATGCTCAGGCATAAAACCATCAAACCTAGCTTTAATTTTAAGCTATTGATGGTGCTCATAATGCAGACTATTGTATTCGGTATGCTGTTTATTTGGTTATTTAACCTGAGGTTTGGATAAGGAATGTTCCAACTCATTGTTGCTAAAGTACAACTTAGTTTTTTCCTTGTCTAGCCAGCAAGTTTTAGGGAAAACAAGGCGAATTTACGCACCAATCCGCAGCTCAGGTTATTTATATAGGCCCTAATACGCTAATAGAATTTTTTATTGATAAATTTTCTTTGTTGACTAATTATCAGTAGGATAATTGGTATCAATGAGAGAACAATAATGAACAAACTAGAGACGTTATTAAGTCAGTATGCCATGTATCATCGCAGCAAAAGAAACATTCTGACTCACTTTTTTGGGATCCCGTTAATTGTGATTGCTGTTGTGGGTATGACTTTTATTCCGCTATTCAGTGTATCAGGAGTGACCATCACCCTTGCTGCGCTGATAGGGGTAGTTTTATGTGGCTATTACCTGATGTTATCCCCCATTTTTGGGCTCATGATGAGCGCCATCATACTGGCTTTTTATTTCCTTGTTCAAACGTTGAATCCGCTCATCGTTAATGCAGGAATAATGACCGTATTGTTTTGGGCTGGTGTTTTCTTTGTAGGTTGGGTGTTACAGTTTATAGGGCATTATTTTGAGGGAAAAAAGCCTGCGTTTGTCGATGATTTGATTGGTTTAGCAATTGGACCACTGTTTGTACTTGTGGAGCTTTTATTCGTATTGGGGCTATGTAAAGATCTCGAAAACAAAATAGTGAATAATGCTGGAGAGTATAAAGCGTAGGTAAATAGCTGGGCCGAAATGCTATTTCTGCCCAGCTAACAATATCGCTTAAGTTGTCATGCGAGTTTCTAATTTAGAGCCTTTTATTATCGTGATATCTTGGCAATTCAATCTTACTCGACCACAGCGAGTTTCTAATAAAAAGGTTGCTTCTGGGTAATCTTCGCCACCGGAATCGACAAATTGCTTGCGTGCGCGGTGAACCATAATGTTCATGTGGTTTGTTTGTACGCCGAGTGCTTTTGCTAAGTCATCGCGGTAAACCCAACCTTGAACATCCGATTCAAGGCCAGCATCTTTATCTTGGATCCGAGTTCTGGCAAGCAGCAACAGTAAGTAGTGATGACTTCTGACGCCTAAATCTAGGTGTTTATCATCAACACTTAGTGTTAGTTGAGTATCTTCCTCGTCTTGACTTACATTGAACTCTAGTGCCATTGGCTTGGCAGCTTTTTGGCATTCAAGGTGTTTAGTTACCGCGATTGTCGTGGCAGAAAAAAACATCCATTGGTCGTTCATCAGCGATACAATACTGCCATCTATTAAGGCTTGTCGATCTGAGGTATTGAGATCTTCTAAAAACCAATAGTTGAGCAATTTATCATAGTAAATGATGTGTTTAGGGTCATCTTCACTAGGAAGGAGAAGTTGATTCGTTACTTCTACTACTTTTTGGTTGTTTGACTGAGAAACTAAATATTGACACTCGGTTTGCAAGTTCGCCGCTACAAACGAGTTTTGACCTGGTGCTGCAAAATCAATCTTATCATTTTCGAATAGCTGATACGGCAGGTTCTTGTCGAGCTTTTTATCGTTTATCCAGATGCCGTTTGTACTCACATCTCTAATAAACCATTTGTTTTCATTGAGTTCGATAATGGCGTGATGTCGCGACACTCCCGGCTTGTCTATCAAGGTATCTACACTATATTTATAGCGGCCTACCGTATGATAGCTTTTAAGATAGACTCGTTCGAGTTTCTGTTCGTCGATTAAATAAGCCATAGTTAGTTCCGTATAACTTTGATGAAAATTACATGCTTATACAAAATAGATATCACAATTCAGCAAGGCGTAAATTTCATCTATATCAATGTATAAGTGCCGTGAAGCATACAATTTTATTTCCTTCTACTCAATGATAAAGACCCACGAGG
Organism: Pseudoalteromonas sp. BMB; assembly: GCF_001709235.1. Lineage (NCBI taxonomy): Bacteria > Pseudomonadati > Pseudomonadota > Gammaproteobacteria > Alteromonadales > Pseudoalteromonadaceae > Pseudoalteromonas > Pseudoalteromonas sp. BMB. Next base: position 17,547 of record NZ_MBQA01000207.1, on the reverse strand, counting down.
TGGGTCTCGTTGAGGGAAGAATTCACCAGTACTTACGTACCAGCTTGGTCTAATTTGGAATTACAGTTTTTCTAGTTTGACGCGGAATTCCAATGCCTAAACCAATTGTTTGATATTAGGGTGATAAATCCTAGCAAACATCTTCAGTCTAATTCGTTTACTTAAATTTAGCTATTACACGGCATTACACTGAGATTACAGGAGTTTTAGACTTCATTGACTTGAATATATGCACTGTATAAACCATATTTTAATTAGAGAGGTGTGAGATTCGCTCTCATGTGCTCGAGCTTTCGTGATCTCTCTTACTTTTCCAGTTACCTAAAATAATTTTTTACTGCCTTTACACTGGTTGTTCTTTTTATTTTTAGTTGTGGATTGTTCACAGCAACATAAAAACCAGACTTTCGAAGGGCTTTTTAAATCAGGAGTATAAAATGGGCCAATACAAAGCGTTAAAAACCGTTAAGTTGGAAGGGGTATTTCAGCTTTGTGATCACTTCGATTCAGAACCGTTGAATATGGACAGTAGTGCGGTTAAGGTGGTGACCGACTTTACTCGCAGGCAGCCTCAGGTGATAGCAAAAGACGTCGATATTGATCATGCTTTATACATGATGAAAAATGGCCATGTGCGCTCAAAACTCGTTGTTGACGAAGATGATAATTTCTTGGGAGTGGTAAACTGTCGAGACCTTACCGGCAGAAAGGTCTTAAGTGTTGCACAAAGAAAACAGGTGTCGAGAGAAGATGTGTGCGTTGAAGATGTGATGGTGACAAAAGAAGAGCTTTATGCTGTTCCCTATGAAATGGTTGCTAAAAGTACGATAGGAGATGTGCTTGAAACATTACAGAGTTTAGGATTGCAGCACGTTTTATTGGTTGGTCCGGAAGGACTAAGAGGTATGATCTCAGCTAGCGATATCGCAAGAGCATTGCATATTCCAGTGAGTATTTTGCAAAAACCAACTTCATTTAAAGAAATCTTTGGGGTGGTTAGCGGTAAGGAAGACTTAGCGAATTAGGTTTTATTATAACAGGTCGTGTTGTTTTCATCGAAAAGTTTAACGCTGCACAATATGACAAGTTCTGTCCATTCTCCTTGGTGTGGTTTAACAAACCACACCTTCTTAAATCTTATAGGTTCTCGCTTTGTAAGTACTTAATGGCCCCTCTAATTGCTGCCACTTGACCCGCGATACAGTTTTCTGGTGTTGCGTTTTGACCATCAGGGTAAACTTCAGTTGTTGTTACAAAAGCGGCATCTGTCATACCCATACATAAGCCTAGCGCAGTGCCATCATAATTTATTACACCGTACTGTTCTAAATCAACACCTATTAGCTGCCCATGATCATCGGCATCGGCAATTTGCGTTACCGCAGCCACTTCTTCGATAATGCGTTTTTGAAATTTAGCTTCCGGTTTTTGAGTGTGTCCGACTAAATAGAAACCGTCAGGAATGTTCCAATTGTGATTCTCTTTACCATCTCTTGCTGCCAATGCAGGGCGGAATTCAGAATTATCAGAATCTGTGGTTTCGTGTAAATCAACATGACACAGAATATCTGCTGCTTTCTTATTGACAAAATCCATTGCTGATCGAGATTCAGGTGCTGGACTATCCGCATAAAAAGAGCGATTAGGGTCAACGGCTTCTGGATTCCAGCGGTTTATCGTTTCATAGCCCCAAGGACTTAAGCAAGGCAAAATAATGAAATTATAAGCCTGTTCATACTGTTGTGCTTCTGATTTTGCAAAAGCGAGCGCACCATGTACACCACTTGTTTCATAGCCATGCACGCCACCGGTAACGAGTATGGTCGGTTTGTTTTGCTGCCAGTTTCTTGTTGTTAATGCATATAATGGATAAGTTTGGTTGGGGTAGTCAAGCTGACCATACTCGGTGATGTCAAAAACGTGCTTGAGCGCTTCTATTTGAGTTACGACCTCTTCAAAGTATGAGCGTTTGATCGATTGGCTTTCCAACCACAATGTTTTTTCTTTGGAAGTCCAAGGTACGCCGGGCGTACCTATAGCATATTGTCTTTGCATAATAACCTCGTTATAAGTTTAGGTTATCTTACTCAATGCCTCGTTTTGAAAGCAACTTTATAAGGTCTACTACACACCAATAAACTTGGCATTAAATATATCCCAGTAGTTTAAGGCTTTGTTGTTGCGCAAGGTTGGGCTTGAAAGACCAAATTCTTAGTACACCGCTTGTTAGATAAAGCTTGGTATAACTAAACCAAAGTAATCGTTCCACAGAGATTTTTTCCACTTCTTCTGCTGGAATATAGTGCTTTTGGCCTAACAGGCTGTGATAAACCACGCCTTGATTGCAGATGATTACTCTGCTTTGACCACTGAATATTGCCCATAGCCCTGTAACAATATAAAACATGATTGCAGCAGATAGCGTTAATTGGACAAAAGAAACCATGCTGATTCTTTCTGACACGATTAAGGCATCTAGAACAAGTAAGGTAAACGCTATAATAGAAAGGGAAATGAAAAATGATAAGTTCATTCCTAGTTTTAACTCTTTCATTGTTGTTCCTATTTTTCTTTGATTGATTCTGAGAGTGTGCAAATTATTTCAACAAAATGAATCAATTGTGGAGGTAATGATCTTTTCTTACTAAATCAAACTTTATAATTGATGTTTTCTCTAAAGGCTGCTTCTTTAGTAGTATGTATTAGAGGTGTTGCTTTGCAGGCATGACGCTTTTTAGCGATAGCGGTGATAATGTTGGCAGTGTTTGGGAACTTTTTAATTGTGAAAAATGAAATGTAATAAGTGGAGCCTTCTTATTTTTTCGACTTTTTTACGGCCTACGGAATGTGATGTAATTGAACTTGCACTTTTTTAATATGACAAATGGAAAAAGTTAGCATATGTTTAAATCTTAGCGTTTTTTGTTCCGTCTTGAAATATCTGTGATCTTGTCTTGCAGAAAAGGGTTAAGGAAGAATTATGAAATTTGAACAGCTACTCAATCACTTTGACACAGGTATTTGTGTCGATCAGATGCAAAAAGAAGCCCTAATTGATATCGCATTATTATTTATTGGTGTTGATGGCGTTATCAGTGAAAGTGAAAAACATGTTGTGAGAAAGTGGGCAAAAAGTCTGCAGTGGAACTCTGCAATCGCATTAGACGATTACATCGAAGATAGCCTTTCAAAATCTGTTGTAGCGATAAGAAATAATGACATTGAAGCTTATGTGCAACACCGCATGAATAACATTATCGATGAGCCGATGCGTCAACTTGCGAAAGACTTAGCCGTGCGTGTTATTGAAGCCGATGGCAATGTGAAACAGGCAGAAAAGGACGCACTCGCCATTCTTGAGGCCGAACTATAGTACTGTATTTAGCTGCAAGGTCAGTGGACCCAAGGTATCCAATTAAATACTGAGGTCCACTGATATCTAAGCGTCTATTTGGCTCTGAATTACGCAAATAATAAGTTGTGGTCTATTTGGTTTTCTCATGTTTGAGAAAACTGTTGAATTAGGCGTGTTTGCTGCTCAATTTGACTTAGTAACTCTTGACTTAAAGTAAAAGATTTCTCGCCGTGTTCTGTGCCTCTCTCTGCGAGCGTAGTCACGCTGTCAACGTTTATGCTTATTTGTTTTACCACACAACTTTGTTGTTCAATGGCGGCGGCAACACTGCGATTTAAATCGGCTAAATGCATGACATGGCTTTGAATGGTATCAAGGCTTGAACCGTTATTTTTTGCAAGGTCAACACTTTGATTTGATAGACTATTACTTTTTTGCACTGACTCAACAGCGGAGCTGGAAATATCATTTAGCTCTTTAAGTAATTGCGTTATTTCTTCTGTGGAAGTTTGTGTGCGTTGTGCAAGTGTGCGAACTTCGTCTGCAACAACTGAGAATCCTCGGCCGTGATCGCCCGCTCGGGCAGCCTCAATTGCGGCATTTAGCGCAAGCAAGTTGGTTTGATCGGCAATAGAGTTGATAACACTAAGAATATTTTGAATGCGATCATTCCCCGAGACTAAGCGATTTACGGCATTGTTCACTTCCATTAAATGCTCATCAAGATAGTGAATAGAATCGATAACATCCTTTACTGCGGCTTTACCAAGCCCAGCCTGGTGCTCTGAATTATTGGCTGCATCTGCAGCGTGGTTTACGTTTTCTGAGAGCTCATCAATCGTTTGTGAAAACTCGTCCATGCAAACAACCATTTCTTTTGCCTCACTTGTTTGCTGCTTTAGTAACTCGGCAACAAATTGACCGCTTTGTGTGGTAAGTTTTGCATTATCACTTACTCGAACAGATACATCGTTCACTCTGCCTACTACCGCAGAAATTTTCGCCTTTTGCATTTCTAATGCCAGTGTAATATCGGCAATTCTGTCTCGAGATTGACCGTATATCACAGACATTAAATCATTATCAAAAATCGTTTTGGCTTGTGTGAGCAAAGCTTTATATTTAGAGCGAAAACGTGCGGTTAACGCAATCGTGATGCATAACAGAGCCAATGGTAGCAGGGTAAACCAATGGTTGTTTAATAGTGACGCTATAGGCAAAGTTATCGCGACGAAAAACAATAACATAAATGAGAGGCGAGTGCTGTCATAGCGACTCGTTTTTTGTTGGCTATCAAGAGTGCGATAAGCATTTTCTGCGCGTTTAATTACTTCGGGAGAAAGGCAAGTTCTTACAGATTGGTATTCAACTATGTTGCCTCGCTCGTCTTTAATTGGAGTGACGAATGCGTTTACCCAATAGTAATCCCCATTTTTTGTTAAGTTTTTAACAGGTCCCATCCAAGATTGACCGTTTTGAATGGTAGACCACATATTTCTAAATGCCGCTTTTGGCATATCCTGATTACGAACTAAGTTATGCGGCTGACCAAGCATTTCTTCAATGCTAAAACCCGCGATGTCACAAAATGACTGATTTGCGTATGTAATTCGACTGTCAAGATCCGTTGTTGAAAGCAATACACTGTGTTTGCCTAACTTTATTTCCCTACCCATTATTTTTGACATTTGTTTTTATCTCGGTAGCTAAAGACAAGGCGAAATATAAGTCTAAGACTTTATAGTCAGAAGGTTTTTTTAACCAAACCGTGGTTTAATAAAAGGTTTACTGACTAAGATCAGGTTTATCTATGGCTACCTTAACCGAGATTAATTTGATTGTGATACATCAATAAATTCAACCCGCTTTCATGCTATTGAGTGTAATTAAAGGTGGTATGGAATTCGCCTTAGTTACAATCATTAAGCTGAAATTGCGCTAATGTCGGCAGATTTTTCTTAGCTGATTTACTCGGTCGGTAATTTCTACTTATGTTTGTAATAAAATAGGGGGAGCCACCAGTGAAAAATGCGACACTTTACCGAATGCATACCTCATCGCACATTTGCCCTTTTGGTCTCAGAGCTAAGGATTTGCTTTCACGAGAGGGTTTTTATGTAGACGACAGAATGCTCAAGTCAAGGGAACAGACGGATGAATTTAAAGCCACTCATAACGTTGACACTACACCACAAATATTTATTAACGATCAACATATTGGCGGCTATGAAGCGCTACGCCGATATCTAGGCAAGCCGTCACATAAGGAAAAGAAAAACGTATACTGGCCAGTACTTTCAATATTTTTAGTCGCGCTGCTGGTCACATTCGCGACACAATTTCCTGCCGATAATCTTGTAGAATGGGTAATGTCCTTTATTGGGTTTTCCATGTTGTTACTCGCGGTACAAAAAATACGCGATGTTCATAGCTTTACAAACTCCTTTATCACTTACGACTTGTTAGCGATGCGTCATCTAAAATACGCGTATACTTACCCCTACTTAGAGTTATATGCCGGCGTTTGTATGTTAACAACTTTGCCAGCCATTTATTATGCACCAGTGGCAATATTCATAGGGTTTATAGGCGCAATCTCGGTGTTTAAGGCCGTATACATTGATAAAAGAGCGCTCAAATGTGCATGCGTTGGTGGTGACACTGATGTGCCCTTAGGCTTTATATCATTAACAGAAAATGTGGTTATGTTTAGCGCAGGGGCACTTATGTTGTACAGCTATTTTGATTTATCCTGAGGCTCGGGTAAGATACGAACTGGTTGATTACTTTTAAAACTTCCGTAAATTAGCAGGCAGCATAGTGCTACCTGCCAAACTTTAAGAGAAGAAACCGCTGACTAGTGGCTTATGACTTTCAACCATTTTTTGACCGTTACACCAAACGCTATGTGGCGTTAGCGTGTTTGCGTCGAGCAAAACAAGGTCTGCATCACTACCGACAGAGATCTCACCTTTATTTAATCCTAAAATTCTCGCTGGATTGGACGTAATAGATTGCAGAGCTAAGTCAAGCGGCACATTAAATTGCTGCACCGCTTGCTGGAACGCCCCAAGCAGCGAAGACTCTGAACCCACTTCAAATCCAACTAAATGATTTTGTTCATTATAAATTGGTAAGCTTGCATGTCCGTCGGAGCTCATGGTCAGTTGCTGTGAGTTCACGCCTTTGTCTAGGCAATATGCCAACGCCTCGGCTGCTGCTAGCTCACCATTGGCTAAGTCGTACTCGGTGGTGCTAGCGGTAAAGTCGATGGTTCCGCCAGCTTTGCAAAATGCAATCCCCGCAGTTAGCAATTCGGCATTTCGATTCATATGAGTTGGGTAAAACTGACTGAGCGGTATTTCACTAGACAGTGCTACTTCATGGAGAAGCTGTAAGTGTTCAACACCTGTTCCAACGTGAATGGAAACGGTACCACGTTTGCCACTCAATAGACCTGCAGTTCTCGCTTCTGCTGCAATGGTTGTAAGCTCTTTTACCGAAGGCTGCGTACCTCGATGATCGGCGATTGCAACTTCCCCAACACCGATGATTTCGTCGATATACATAATGTCGTGACGGATACTGTGACCAAGCGTTTTTATTGGCAAGTGGTAAGAGCCTGTATGGCAAAAGGCGTTCAACCCCTCTTGTTTTAACCCTTTCGCTTTAGCAACTAGATCGGTATGTGTTCGGCTGACATCATCGGTGCCAAGTGCGCCAATGACAGTCGTGATCCCATATAGCGTTGCATCAGTGAGGTTCATTTGCGGGGTACGGCTCGCAAAACCCGCTTCGCCACCTCCGCCACTAAAATGCACTAAAGAGTCGACAAATCCGGGGGCTAATATAAATCCCTGTCCGTCAACGATAGCGAACTCCAAGTTGCTGTTTATTTCGATATCCTCCTCGATTGCGAGGATAGTTTTCCCAGCAAAAAGGACATCACGCTTTCCGAGCTTTTTAGGCGTAAAAAGCTCAACATTTTTAATAAGTGTTAGCATAAATTTATTGGTAATTTGTTAAGTGAGCAAATATGGTGACCACACTTGCTAATGTGAAAAGAAGTAACATAAAGCGCCAAATAAACTGCACCCAATCGTTCCAAGAAAGTTTAACAACCCCTAAGCAGCCAATTAAGCTTGCTGAGGTTGGGATAATGATGTTGCTCAGTCCATCTCCTAGTTGAAAAGCCAGTACAGAAGTTTGCCGAGAAACACCAATTAAGTCTGAAAGAGGTGCCATAATGGGCATAGTAATAGCTGCTTGTCCGGAGCCCGAAGAAACAAAGAAGTTGAATAAAGATTGGAATACATACATAAACCAAGCTGCCAACGCATCAGGGACTTGGGTTATTAAGGTAGCCGCATAATAAAGCACAGTATTTAAGATTGAAGGTGTTTGGAGATTGCTCCCGCCTAGTAATAGTACAAGCCCCTTGGCGAGACCAACTAGCAAAGCTGCTGGCAGCAGATCTGCGCTTCCTGTTTTAAATGCTGCCACTGATTGGCTAATAGACTGGCGTCCTCCCAATTTAGCTATTAGGGCGATGACCAGCCCCAGCACAAAAAACTGAGTGGCAAGTTCAGGGATGTAGTACCCTTTTGCAGTCACACCGTAAATGACCCAAATAATTACCATGAAAAACGCAAGCAATAACGCCTTATCAACAAGTTGTAGCTCCGTGGGCGAAGTACTTGCAATGATATCCTCATGATTTTTTCGTACTTTCGCAGCGTAGCGCATCGTAAAAACCAGTCCGACGAATGTGAATAGGGTGGTGAGAGCAACCCTAAACTCTGCGCCTGAGAATACCGGTAACTGAGCGATACTTTGTGCAATGGCAATGCTAAAAGGGTTCATGGGGGAAGTAGCAAACCCGATTTGTGTTGCAACATAAGTCACAAGCACGGTAACTTGGGCGTTATAGCCAAGCCTCATCATGATAGGGTAAAGCACAATACAAAATGCGATAGCCTCTTCACCCATGCCGAATATGGCACCACCCAAAGCAAAGGTGATGAACAGACTAGGGATAAATAGCCAATCAATCCTTTGTGTAGAATTGATCAGCGCCATAATGCCATTGTCTATTGCTTTGGTCTGCATTAACACGCCAAATGCACCACCTGTTATTAGGATAAAAGCAATAACCCCAATAGCGGCTCCATTTCTGTCGCCACTCACGAGCCCCTCAAATAGCACGTTGAACAATCCTGCTTCACCTTGAGTCGCAAACAAAGGTAAAGGTGCAGGTGTTTGTGCTTGTGAAAACTGTGAAAGTGCAACGGTATCATTAGTTCCTGCTAGCTCGAACGAGCCGGGCAAAATAAAGTGTGACACCGCATAGCACAGCCCTGCAATCACCAGCAAAATAACGAATGCGTCAGGCATTTTTATAGTTTTTCGCATATAAAGAACGAAAATGGGGTTACCCCCATTTCTCCATTAGAACTGGTAAGTTAATCCGAGAGTATAGTTGGTGCCTAACGCATTGTGATTGATTGAGTCGAAGCCTCGCGATGAACCATAAACCACAGGAGGCTTTTTATCGAACAGATTATCAATACTGAGCCTCACCTTTAGGTGCTCTGAGAACTCATAACCCGCACTAACATCAACCACTGTCCAGCTATCAACATCTCGTTTCCCTTCGCTATCGAGTTGCCCAAGTTCAGCTAACTCGTCGATTTCTCGACCACGTAGCCCTTCGATGTCGTCCTCATAACTGTCAGTATAGTTTGCGCCCAGCGAGACATAAAAATTATCAGCGTTATAAGTCACTGAAATTCTGCCTATATTTTCAGGGTATCTAAAGGTACCAACAAGTTCTTCACTCAGATCAGAACCCGGTTTATTGCGTTCGTATTCGAGGTAATGAGTTGCATCCAGTTTCACGGTTAAGTCAGCGTTATCAAATCTAAATCTATGATTAAATTTAATGTCCAACCCAGCAATATCTTGGCTACCTGTGTTCTCTAATTGAATAACATGATCGCGATATAGTTGTAGGCTTTGAGTACGAGGGTCAAATTCATTAATATAAGCCGCCAAAATTTCGCTTAGATCAGCGCCGCTTTGATCTATGCTTAAACCTTGTGTATCGGTTACGCTACACACATCTTCATCATACGAAATACCCATCTGACCATCAGGCACAAGGCCACAATGACGCAACGACGGATCTGTAATCGCACGACTGAGTACAGCGGTCATATTTGTATCAATAACGTCGGTATATTCAAATTGCCAGTAATCAATCGCGATAGTGGTATCTCGAGTTGGGCTCCAGGCTAAACCTAGAGAAATAGATTCAGACTCTTCGGCATTAAGTTGGCTGTTACCAAGCTCTAAGGAGTTAACCGTAACTTGCGTGCCATCACCCTCACAATACAGATCGGCGACAGCTTGATTCGCGCCGCAATCGAAAGTTGAAGTCGTTGTTCTCAGCTTAACCCCCGCCTGCGTTAAAGAGGGTGCTCTAAAAGAAGTAGACCAACCGGCTCGTAACAGTAGGGCATCAGTAGGGCGATAGCTTATGCCGATTTTTGGATTAAAAGTTGAACCAAAGTCGTCAAAGTGGTCATTTCGTCCAGCCACCTGCATTTCTACTGTTTCTGTTACTGGAATGTATAGCTCTACAAATGCACCTAGCTGCGTTCTTTTTGCGTCCGCGATGCTAGAGCCATAACCAAATACATCAACTAAGTAATCGTTGGCAGCGTCTGCAACCGCATCATTTGAAGGGGTGTCCGACAGCTCTTCTTTTCGTGCTTCGACACCAAACGAGGACTGTACCGCGATATCTTGCCAAGAAAAGAGCTCACCCGATACAGTAAAATCCCAGCTGTAAATACGGCTTGTACCTTCTCGGGTCGGGCGTGCTTTGGTAAGTGCAAGTGTTGCATCGTTAGGGGCATTGCCTACTAAGAATGGGTTATAAAAGTCGAGCAGGTTACTATTAGCACAGCTTAACTGGCCGTCGTTAATGCTGGCAATGTTCCCATCACCACATAGCTCCCCGGCCAAAGCGGCATGAAACTTATAACGATTGTATACCCCATCGGTGGCCACCTGATCTGATTTAGATTCAGAGAACATAATCCCAGATACCCAATCCCATTCGCCTAGCTGTCCTTCTAGGCTCGAAACCAATCGCATATTTTGGCTTTCGACTTTAATGGTGCGGGGTGAGGTAAAGCGAGCATCAAACTGAAACCCCCATTGCTCCTGTCCAAGTTGTGTGTCGAATGGGTCGATGTAAAGTGAATCAAGTAGCGAGTTGTTACCGCTTGCGTCGCTATAAATGAAGAGGGCATCCTCTCTCACCCATGGACCTTCACTGTCATCAATCTGATTGATTGCGGCTGGGGTTGAATAAGCGGTTGATTTTGTTTTACTGATAAAAAATTCAGTTTTCCAAGTTAACTCGCCAACCTGCTGATTGAACATCGCACCACCAGACACACTCTCAAATGGAGTGCTTAGGACATCATCTTGATTACCATAGTAAGCACAGATCTGCTCCCCATACTCAGTGGTAACCAGCTGGCTCATACAGCCAGGTGCTGGAAGCTCATTACCGTCGCGACTGCTGTAATAATAAATATTAGGCGTATTGTTGAGTTTAGGAAGATAAGAATATCCGTTAACTAAGTTGGGTGTTGCTAAGAAGTCTCTATCTGTTGCGTTAAATTGGTTTCGGTCGTAAAAATCTGCAAACAACATAAGGCTGCCATTACCAACTTCAGTTCCCCAAATTAGATTGACTTGTGTTTTGCCCTCATCAGAGCTTTCAAGACTGTTACCATAGCTAACCTCAAGTTCTGCACCATCGTAATTGTCTTTAAGAATATAGTTAATCACACCCGCAACGGCATCGGCTCCATAGATTGCGGATGCCCCAGTCGCTAGGATCTCAACTCGTTCGATTGCTGCTAAGGGGATGGCGTTTACATCAACAAAGTTTTGTGTGCCCGCCGCAAAAGAGCTTGGCGCGACACGACGACCATTGATCAAGGTTAACGTCGCTGAAGGACCCATGCCTCGTAAACTGGCTGCTGCTTGCCCCGCGGGTGTTGAGGTTGATGTACTGCCACTCTCGCTTGTGGAGAACGTGCCAGAGCCACCTTTTAATTGAGGAAGATCTTGAAGTAACTCGAAAATTGAGGAAGCACCTGAGCGGTCTATGTCTTCTGAGCTCAAGATAGTAATAGGCTGTGTGCCTTCTAAATCAACGCCTTTTATGCGAGAGCCCGTGACCTCAATTCTTTCAACGGCTTTTACGTTTTGCTCTGTTTGTTCTTCTGCATGAGTATTAAAACTTGAAGCAGCCAAGGCTGCTGAAATTGCTACGAATAGTTTGTTGTACATTACTTCACCTACTTTCTGTTGATGAGCGGCTTGGTAAAGGCGAATGGCGTTGCTGTAGAATTTATTTGTTGTGTTTATTGCTCTACCGCATTGAAACTTCGCAATCGTCTGTGCTTAAAAAGCGTTAAAAACAATAGGTCAGTTTCAATTGGACAGATAAAAACCACGCCACTACGAAAAATAATCGCGATAGTACGCCTTAAGCCAGCCGTTTAATTTTTATAGAAATCAAGAGGTGGGGTTGCAATTAATAGACAACGCCACGGCTTTACACCGTGTGTCTACTCGTCGAACCACTCAGAAAGGTAGTGAGGTGAGTAGAAGTAGCAAACAAATTTGAACGCATTCTTCAACATATTTTCATCTCGTGTTTTTTGACAATGCAAACCAGCGTGTGCTAGCTTGCGCTTCGCAATGTTCATTAAAATTTATAGCACAAGCGTTTTTGTGCTGACAAGTCGTTTTTAACAAATTTGTTTGGAATTTATCATGAATGTTGTGTTTTTTATAACCACAGTGTTAACTGTGGGTACGCTTTTCTTCAGCTTAACCTCTTCTGCACAAACACTTTATTTGATTGGCGGGGCACTCAAAACTTGCTCTAGTATGGCTACAAAAAACTGTGCAGAAAATGTCGAATTTTCAGCGGCTGTGAAAACGCATTTGCTGTTTTCTGTTGATGAAAGTGCAATAAATAAATTCACTAAAGGTTGGCCAACTAACAATCGCGCGCACCTAAGGCGCACCCTTAAATTGCTTAAGAAATTACCATCGAACAAAGTCTTATCTAAACTACAGCTTGCGCAGCATGCGAAACAATTTGATGAAGGCTTATATCGCAGTTGGAGTGATAAAGAATATAATTTCTTCTTTGATATGCTTGAACTGCCCTTGTTGTATCAGCATAAACGCCTACCTGAAATAGTTAATACTAACGGAAATAATAAGCCTGCGAGCACTGAAATCTTAGAAGATATTGCTAAGCGCATTGGCAAGACAAAAACCAAAAGATTGCTGCTTGTCACTGCATCTTCTCGTGATCCTTATGAGTCTGCTGATTTCTATGAAGGACTATTTCAAAGCTACGATGTTAATGCTCAATGGTTCCCCCTTACTCCAGCATTAGCCGCAGCACTTAGTCGCGATGACTGTGAAAACCTAGATAGCTATCGTAACCAGCTCAATGGGGTTTATAATCGTGAAGTCATTTATCCGGATAGAACATTAACCGAATATAATCTTTGCCAGCAAGGGATTGAGAAGGTGAAACAGCAGTTGATCAATGCGGATGCGATCATGTTTAACGGCGGTGATCAATCACTCACTAAGCTAGTAATGTATGCTACCGATAAGCAAACGCCTTATCCTTGGACTGAAGTTCTAAAGGAGATACCAATAATTATCGGTACGAGTGCCGGAACAGCGGTGCTGGCTGGCGGAAAAAATGCCTTCGGTAATGTTCCAATGATCACCAATGGTAGCAGCATCGAAGCTATATTAAATGGTGCGATAAATGCCTCTGCTCCAGTACAACACTGCGAAAAGCATGGTGGGTGTGGCAAGCTAAATGCCGATGCATTAACTTATGATGCTACAGGTGGCTTAGGAGTCTTTTCCTTTGGCGTTTTAGATACGCATTTTAGTGAAAGAGGCAGAAGTTTTAGGCTTGCGGTGTTAGCACTTAAAAGTGGCCAAAAATTTGGTTTTGGTGTGGATGAAACCACAGCACTAAAATTTGAAAGTACTGAAGAGGAGTTCTCGGTACTTGGTAAGCAGGGCGTAGTTGTGATTGAAACCCATAAGCCACAGCATTTCTACTATTCGTTTTATCCTGCAGGCAGTACGTTTTCAATGCCCAAGTTACATTCAAAGAATAAAAGCGACAGTAATGTGGTGAACAAGGCAAAAGGCAAACGTCTAGTTGAAAATCTAGTCGAAGATAATGCGCTCCGTGAAGTGACACAACTTATGTGTTTAGAGCAACTTAGTGAAGTGGAAGCCTCGCAGGTAGACCTGCCAAACATTCATATTGAACGAACCAACCAGAGCCGCTGTGACAGGTTGGCCAATGGGAAATTCCGAGTCAAAAACATAACCGTAAAATGGCATGAAAAGTAATGTAACTAGCCCTTAAATGAGGCGGGTATTCATCGAGCAAATGTCTTGAAGCAAATTACAAAGTGAATTAAAGGGCTACCAACTGGTAGCCGTCATAATTAGCAACCTAGTTGTGAGCTAAGAGCGCCGACTCGACCCTCAATGTCGGTGGCTTTATAGCTTGGTAGGCTAGGTAGGATATTCAGGCCTGCTCTTTGTTCTACTTCGTCAATGGTTACTTCTGTTTTGCAGTAATCAAGATATCTACCAGAAGTTTGCTCCATGATAAAAGCAGAAGCCTTCACATTTGAGCCTGCTATTGTGACAACGACCTTAAAATAGCCTGACGGAATAGTGTGAGATTCATCAGCACCAGGCAAGGTAGCAAAGTAATATTCATACAAGGGACCCGTGAACACATAGGCATTTTCGCCCGTGCGCACTAAACTTCTCACTGCATTTTCTAATTTAACCCATGGACCTTGATTAAGGTTTGATGATTGCGGGGTAATGTTCGAGAGATAATTAGTATCGCTCCAATTGGATGTGTTGGAAAACGACGCCAAAGGCACTTGATGACCTCTATCTGTATGAATAGTTGCCCATGCATCGCTGTAGTCACTTGGCTCTAGCGTGTATCTACTTGCAATTTTAGGGTCAGATTTCCAAGTCCTTGAACGGCTTGGGCCATCAATTGTGCTTGGTGTGACTTTGTATGCTACCCAGTCCGCAAACTTTGTTGTGCGATTATTGCTAAGCACATATATAGGTCGCTCAACGATATCATTACTTGATGGTGTGCCAGTTGGGCAACCGTAGTTGCTACATATGTTGGTGTTTGCATTTGCATTTGCAGTTGCAGTCGCACTGACTGCAAGTATGAGTATTGCGAATTTCATTTTAATCTCCGTGCTTAATTGAAAGTCTCGCAATACTAGGTTGGTTATTTGTCAGCATTATTACTTTAATGTAAATATATTGTGTTTTTTGATTGCTGCTGTTAGTTGAGAACTACAGTGAAAGAGCCGATTTATAAGGCGTTATAGCTATAAAGTATGTTAAGAACCCCTCATTTTAATTTTACTAATTAACTGGAAAATAGAGGCTAGGAGCAAAGTTATAATTTCAATTGTTGTCCACTATTAGCAATCTCACCTTGAACCCTTGTCGGCAAATTACTCAGCTTATATTCGGGCACTCTGTATGGTTTTACAGTTCTTGCTTGATCAGGAATTTTTCACCCAGGCTAGATAAGGTAGTAACGCTTTTGTCGATACAGAAATCGGTTGAGTTGGAAGAAGCGTTCAGGTTTTGGGCCTTAAAATAGTTACATGCTGACTTCCGCATGATTAAACTTTTGATTTC
The DNA here is from genome assembly GCF_001709235.1 of Pseudoalteromonas sp. BMB. NCBI lineage: Bacteria > Pseudomonadati > Pseudomonadota > Gammaproteobacteria > Alteromonadales > Pseudoalteromonadaceae > Pseudoalteromonas > Pseudoalteromonas sp. BMB. Next base: position 2,357 of record NZ_MBQA01000207.1, on the reverse strand, counting down.
AAAGTACCCAAATCCATAAAGCTTTATTACTGCTTTGGAGAAAGTTGTGTAGTGGTCAATGCTTTTTGGCCACCACATTATAAATTCTCAGTATTGCAGTTCTGCATAATAGTGTAGTGGTCAACTAATTCCGGACAGTGAACTAAGTTTTTCTTCTGCTACTGCTGGAGCTTGCATATCGTTATGACTATGTGGCCTTCTCCAGTTGTAATAGTTCATAAAGTAAAAGCTAACGTATTGTTCAGCTTCTTTAAATATAGTGGAGTTTAGTTTCGGGGCGCTTCTCACAAAAAGATTCCTTCTAGTCGTTCAAGCTGCAATTTCATCTAATTAAGATCTAAGAGCAATATACTCATTAGAGGTGCTATTAGGAGTCGTCCTATAAATCCTCCCCTAAAAGGCGCTGAAAGGGCAAAATAATTTTATTGAAATATGGGCAGCAAGTGTGTGATGAAACTAATGTGCGATAAGAATGATAGTAGATAGAGTTAACTTATTGAACAGGGCAAGGAAAAGCTGGTCGGCATAGCAGGATTTGAACCTGCGACCCCTGACACCCCATGACAGTGCGCTACCAAGCTGCGCTATATGCCGACTTGTGCTTTACTATACGGATTTTTTTTTGAAAGGCAATAAGTGGTTGGTTTGTTTGGACATTAAATGAACTCAAGGGCGTATTTTTGTGTTCTTCTTCATTAAAATTGGGTTTTATATGAAGAAGGCGCACTAAATATAAGCATTAGTGCGCTGTATTGGTCTATTTAGTCCAAATGCCTTTTGGTAGTGTTTTTTCTACTTCAGGGTTGGTACTAGGATCAAACTCTGGGGTTACGCCTGCTTTAAGCTGCTTTTTATAATCGTTGGCAAGCCATAGCACGACTTTGCGAAGCATAAAGAGTGCAACCACGTTAACTACAGCCATTAAGCCCATTGAAATATCAGCGAGTGTCCAAACCAGCCCAAGTTCGCTTACCGCACCAAACATTACCATACCTAATACACAAGCTCTAAATACCATCATGCCTTTCTTTGAATGGTGATCTAAGAATAGTAGGTTGGTTTCTGCATAACTGTAGTTGGCAACAATGGAAGTAAAAGCAAAAAATAGAATAGCTACCGCAACGAAAATTGCGCCCCATTCCCCTACATGATGAACCAATGCAGATTGCGTTAATTCAATGCCAGTTAAACCTGAGTTTGGCTCGAGCTGACCAGATAAAAGAATAAGCGAAGCGGTCGCGGTACAGATCACTATGGTATCTACAAATACACCTAGCATTTGTACATAACCCTGTGATGCTGGGTGGTTTGGATTTGGTGTTGCACTAGCAGCAGCGTTTGCAGCGCTACCCATACCGGCTTCATTTGAGAATAAGCCGCGCTTGATCCCTTGAAGCATTGCTTGCATTACCGCGTAGCCAATAGCACCAGCACCCGCTTGCTCGATACCCATTGCACTTTTTACTATTAACATGAATATGTCTGGTAGCTGCGCAAAGTTCACAGCACAGACGTAAAGTGCAAGTATAAGATAAGCAACGGCCATAAAAGGTACGACAAGTTCTGCAAAGCGTGCAATAGTTTTTAAACCACCGAAGATGATAATCCCAGAAGCTGCTACTAACGCAATACCCATCACGTATTTAGGCACATCAAAGGCAACGTTAAATGCTGCAGCAATGGAGTTGGCTTGTACTGCATTAAAGACGAAACCAAATGCAAGGATAAGGCAAAGTGAGAACAACACCCCCATCCACTTACGTTTTAAACCTAGCTCCATATAATAAGCAGGGCCACCACGGAAGTTTCCGTCATCATCTTTCGTCTTATATAGCTGCGCTAAGCAACTTTCAGCAAAACTAGTCGCCATACCAATCAAGGCAATGAGCCACATCCATAATATAGCACCAGGACCGCCTAAATAGAGCGCAACGCCAACACCTGCCATATTACCGGTACCAACCCGTGCGGCGAGTGAAGTACAGAATGCTTGAAAAGAGGAGATACCATCTTCAGCACCTTCGCGGCTTTGCATCATTACCTTCACCATATATGGGAATTGAGTGAATTGAATAAAGCCAAGCCTAATTGTGAAGAATACACCTGCAGCTATTAAGAGATAGATAAGTAGATGGCCCCATAAAAGACCACTTATCGAGTTTAAGATATCAGCCATGTATTTAGCCTTTTTCTAAGAACGAGTAAATAATGGGGCGGTAATCTACCACAAAGAAAAGCAAAAGCCGAAATTCCTGTGGGTTATCCACAGAAAATGTGGATAAGTTGTTAGGATTCGGTGGGCTAAAAAGCATTTGAAAAATAAATAGAAAAAACCGAAAAAAAGGGTTGCACTAAAA
>NZ_MBQA01000206.1:0-18749 GCF_001709235.1 Pseudoalteromonas sp. BMB | reverse complement strand
CGCGGAAGCGGTGTTTTCCCTAAATCTTGCTGGCTAGACAAGGAAAAAACTAAGTTGTGCTTTAGCAACAATGAGTTGGAACATTCCTTATCCAAACCTCAGGTTAGGATAGTTTTATTTGTGGACATTCATCAAGCGATGCGATGCAATGTTCAATACGCTGTATTTTTTGCTGAAGCTGCGCAACTTGCTCTATGCAGGATGCTTTGAGTTCGACTAAAAATGTGTTGATTTCGACCCAGTTGACTTGCCGCCCTTTAATTTCAATCACTTGCTGTAACTGTTTAATCGACACACCGAGCAACTTTGCTTCTTTTATTAATAACAGCAGATCGACATCTACTTGAGAATAGACGCGATACTTACCAACACGCTCCGGGGTAGGGATAAGCCCTTTCTCTTCATAAAAGCGAATGGTCTTGACTGACAGCCCAGTTTGCTTTGACAGCTTGCCAATATACATTTTTGATTCTCCCAGCTAAAAGCAAAATAACGGTTTACAGCCTCCGTAAAAGTTGCAACCATCTAATACCAATTGCACGCTAACAAAAAGTATCATCAAGGAATAGCAAAAGATGTATCAGTTATTTTACTACCCTCGTAATGCCAGTTGGGCACCGCATCTCGTACTTGAGCACCTAAAACTAGAAAAAGAACTGCTCTTAGTCGATAGAAAAACACAACAACAAAAGTCTGCGACCTATTTAGAACTCAATCCAACAGGACGGATCCCGACATTGGTCGCCGGTGACCAAATCATCTTCGAGAGTGCAGCAATTTGTTTGCATTTATGCGAAAAGCACCCTGAAGGACAGCTTATCCCAGCGCCAGCAACCCCACAGAGAGCCACGTTTTATCAGTGGCTTTTTTATTTAACCACGACGGTTCAGCCAGAACTCATGCTGTATTTCTATCCTGAAAAATATCAGCTGTCACCAGAGAACAGCAAGACCATGTCTCAAGCCGCTGAACAACGAGTCGGTGACATGTTTGCACTTATCGACAAACAGTTAGCAACACACACCTACTTAGTTGGTGAACAGCTCACGCTTTGTGACTATTATTTGTTTATGCTAGCCCATTGGGCAAGTGGGTTTAATACTGCGCCAAAAAACTATGCACATTTGGGCCGATTTATGCGAATGATGGCACAGCAAAAAGTGGTAAAAAGAGTGTGCGAAATTGAACAAACCGATCTAAGTTTTTATTAGCATCCATTACACCAAGGAGGAAAAAATGGAAACCTTAGTGAAAAACTATATCTCTGCCTACAATCATTTTGATATTCCGGGAATGCTAGCTCAGCTCACGGATGATGTCGTGTTTGAGAATCTCGCCAATGGTGAAATTACAACGCGTACAACCAGTAAAATGGAATTTGCAGAATTAGCAAATCAGTCCGCTAAGTTATTTTCCGAACGCAATCAATCTTTAACCGCCGCCACGCAAGACAATGATCTGTTTATTGTTCATGTGACCTACAAAGCTAAATTAGCCCAAGACTTGGCCAATGGCATGAAAGCAGGACAAAGCATCTCCTTACAAGGCCGCTCAGAGTTTGCATTTCGCGATGGCAAAATTTGTTTGATAAGAGATATAAGCTAACTCCTTATCCAAACCTCAGTTTATTTAACCTGAGGTTTGGATAAGGAATGGGCTAATTCATTGTTTTAAACTCACCTTAAATAACTTTCTTATCTAGCCAGAGAGTTTTAGGGATAACTCCGCTCTCGCGTCCTGCTATCGCCCTGGTACCTACATCCTGTAGGCAAGGCGAATTTACGCACTAATAGCAGGCTATTGGAAGTGAATTCAACACAGTTAGCACTAAAACTGGCTGCTAGAAAGGCATTAATTATCCAAACTCGGGTTATTTATTTGGCAAAATCAGCGCGCTTTTCTATGCTGGTTTTGCACTTTCATCATTAATTCATTTCGACCTAAGCACTATCTTGCGATCAGCCTAAGACGAATTGAAATAAAACGGAGAATAACAATGGGACTATTAAGTGGTCTACTCGGTAATGCAAGCGAAGTAGACAGTAGCGAAGTAGATAAGTTATTAGCAGATACGCTAATTCCTGGGGAAGAAGTTGCACAAGCTTACAAGGTGATCCGCGACTTGTTTATTTTTACCAACAAACGCCTAATTTTAATCGACAAGCAAGGCATGACGGGCAGCAAAGTAGAAATGCTCAGTATCCCGTATAGCAAAATCACAAAGTACAGCAAAGAATCTGCGGGTCACTTCGACCTTGATGCAGAATTAAAAATCTGGATTGGCTCAGATCCAACGCCGATTAGTAAAGAATTTAAAGCAGGCGACAATATCAACCAAGTGTATAAGATCATCTCACAATATTGCTTATAGGCACGCAGGATGCGTGCTTCTACCTCGCACTTCTTTGTCCACTCTTTTATCAATAGATTGCAGGCTTGGCGCTATAACAAATTTGCAGAGTGACCTATCAACCGCCATTTTTCATCGCTACATAAATACCAAATAGACTGCCTTAGTGCGTCATATGACCTCTCACCCAAGGTATTTTCCAGTGCGGAGACGTACTCAATCACAACCTTATTGGGACTCAGCTCAACTAACTTATAATCCTCGCTAATTATTTTATGCTCGCTGAGATCTTCACTTTTCAAGCCTTCAATAATGTCATCTTTTGTCATACCATCACAAAATAGTCCACTTTCTGAAAATTCATCATGGATGTAGTCCGAGATCAGATTAATATTTTTTCGTAGCTCTGGCGAATGTAACGCTCGCTCTAAGGCTTCAATTTTATCCAGCATACTCTTTCCAAAAAGCCAGCATAAACCGGCTTTGCTTCTGGGCTACTTACTTGCGAGGCCAAACACCTGCTAGGCATACATCTACAAACTTTTTGGGTTTCGTCAGCTCAATCTCAACTTGTGAATGGGCAGCTTCATTACGCTTAGCACGATTTTTTAAATATGACATGACTATCTCCTTTACTCTTGAATTATAAAGTTATGTACACCTAACTTAGGCAGTACAGATTGAAAAAACTTGATGTCGAATAAGGCGGCGTGTTTTTCAGGCAATATTGAATCGACTTTAAATAGGTAGGGAACTTGATTAGTGGTTAGCGGATCGAGATCTGATGCCTGACAAGCTAGACAGTATGTTCTTATTATGGATTGGTAATGATCATTATATTCAATATTTTCTAGTGGAGTTTCATTCCCGAGAACCACTTTTTTTCTAATTGGATAATGGTGTATAAACTGCCCAACACCTTTGCAAAATGCTTGGTATAGTTCTGTATGCAAAATAAATGCATGGAATAACTCATCCACTAACTTGCTTGCTGCAGCAACTGCTTGTGGCGAAATAACCACAAATATTAGATAGTCTTTCAGACCCTCAACGACCACTTGGATCTCATCATCAGATAATTTATATTCCAAGTGCGTTTCTATATACCAGTCAAACCATTCCAGTACAGCATCGTCAAACTTATAGTTTTCAATGAAATCGACCGCATTTTCCTTACCCTCAATTGCTTTCATTAAATCCCGTCTCCATCTCAGCAACAGCCTTAAGGTATACGTCTCACTTTAATTAGTCAAAGTGATTCTGCCCCTAATTGATTACTCGCACAATAAACATGCTCCTGCTATCAAATTTCAACTGGCTTTATTTAATGAATTTAAACACTGCAAATGCATTGAATTAATAAAAGTAAAATTAGGCAATCTAGTTACACGTTTGCCAATTCAAACTTACCCATTTGCTCCTTAAAGTTTACAGCTGTTCAAATAACAGCTAACTTGTACCTGAAACATTGCATAAGGATATAAAAATGATAAAGCAACTTACTAGCATAATTTTATGTTTTGTACTAACAGCATGTGGCAGTGACACAAATGATACAACTCCAACAGATATAACCTCTAACAAGCCTCCAACAAATACGCCTTTACCATCATCACCTAAACCCCTTCCTGATATGAGCTTCGACCAAAGCTTTATCGATGATGTCTCTGAGTTTGTTAAATTAGCGCATGCCGTTCAGTATTTTTATCCATCGGCCGAGGTAAGAGAATCAGATTGGTCACTTTTCATCGCGGAAAGCATTGTCGAATTAAACCAAACACCTAGTAAAGAGCGTAGAGAAAAGGGGATTGAACTCATAAGGCAAATTGCGCCTTACTTGGTTACAAAACAAAACCATATCCCAAAATTGCTCCCTGATACGCAAACATATACTTGGATACAAAATGCGCCGGCAAACGTAAGTGCTTATACGAGTTTGCTTACCGCAGGCACGTTTAACGAGCTTCAAGAGAGAGAATTCGCGCCCAACGAACTGTTTGTAACCCTCAACTTTTATCAGAGTTCCCTCTACTTACCACTCTACCTACCAGTTAAAACAGAGCTCACAGGTGGCGCATATACAGAATTAGGACGATGGCAAGTTGAACCTAACTTCGCGCATATTGAAACATGTATGGCTACCGTGTCAGGAATGTGGGCCAACATTCAACATTTCTGGCCTTACTTTGAACAGATTGATGTCGACTGGCCAGCAAGTTTGAATCCACTACTAGCCGCATGCTTAATTGAAGAGCCAAATAAAAGGCTGCAACTAATTAATACCGAGTTCACAAAATTGAATGACAACCACATCATAATCAAAACGACTAATATGCTTACGAATAACAATACATATTATGGTACTTTTTATTACGAGATAGTAGAAGGCAAAGCGATTGTTACAAGCGCTCAACAAGATGATCCAAATGGCGTTGAGGTTGGAGATGAGCTACTTACCGTCAATGGTGAAGATATTATTGAGTACCTTTCAAGGAAAGCGCTTTACTCTTTGAAAAGTGAATTACAAAGATTGAGTCATACTGCGAGACAGCAGTTCTTTTTTACAGAAAAGATCCCGCTTAGTTTTACCCTTAAAAAGTCAACGGGCACTACTTATCAAGCAACTATAACGCCAATAGAACCCAGTGAAATAAAACCTCTTGTTAGCTCACCCTACGTGCCTCACTCACCATCAAACATTGAATATCTGGGTGACAATATATATAAACTCAATATCTATAACGTTACACCAGATGACCTGAACGCGATAAAAGAAACGTTAAAAAATGCACAAGCCGTCGTGATCGACTTTCGCCATTACCCACAAAGCTGGGACGGATGGCAAAGCGTATTAAGTTGGTTTATCAAACAAGATGCGACCAATGATACTTTGGCTCTATTATGGCAAGGAGCACCAAATCAAGCAGATAAAAAGGCTCAGTCATTTCTGCAAATAATTCATCGAGATGCCAACCCACTCTCGATACCCGCCATTGTACTTTCCTCTAGGAGAAGCCAAAGCCAAGGGGAACATGCGTTAATATTTGCACGCAGTGGCGGCTTGCCCATATTGGGAGAACACACATCAGGGATTAATGGTAACGTTTTTTGGGTTCCGTTTTTTGGCGGTTTAGAAGATGGCAATCTAGGTGCTGAGTTCCAATACACAGGTATGCTCGCGAACCGACATAATGGTGACCCTTTAATCAACGCAGGTATTGCGCCAGATTATTTAGTGCCAAGAACTAGAGAGAGCATTATCAATGGTACTGATAATCAAGTAGAACGTGCCATTGATATTCTAAAATCAGAGCTTTAGTCTTATAACAGCTCACTTAATTGAATGGTCCGCTTAAAAGCTATGACAACAAGTAATTAGCTTTTTAGTGGACCCAAACTTTATGAACTAACTCAGAATAAGGAGTTAACGCCACATCAGCTTATCGTACGTTCTGATCGCAGGCAAAAAACCGCAGAAAAGAGCAAGGAAACAAACACTTGATTCCAAAAGTTAGAGACAAAGGGATCAGCAACAAACTGAGATGCAATATGCCAAATACTCAGATTTAGCAAAAAACCGAGTACAAACCCATAGCCTTTGTATTGTGCGAGCAATTGCCCCAGTTCTTGCCTAAAACGCTGATATTGAGCTAATTGGCTCATTTTATACTCCAGTTATTGATTCGCAACCGTAAGCTCTACCACTTCTTTCTTGGCCGATATTCGATTTATCAATAGTACATCGTTGTCGTTAATGTCGGTGAGATAGTCAACACTGGTAGGCACTTCGCCGAGTATAGTAAACGACGTTTTGTCTAAATCATAGGACCAAAGTTGATTGTCTTCATTGACTCCATATATCCCATTGCCGCGCATTACAAAAGATTTTCCTCTGCCGCCTTGATTGTTTAGTGCACTGATCCGCTGAGGTTCAACAGCGCCTATTTGCCAAAACTGATCAAGTCTATCCTTATACACAACTTTACCGCGTTCACTTTCAAGTGCCCACAGCACAGGTTGCTGCGTCAGTATTTCAAACGATTGTTGAGCAAAATCATAAGCAGCTAACTTCATTTCTCCCTTTACCCGAATCTCTGTTAGCGCACGTTGTTTTGCACTTTTCCATTGATATAAGCGTAAAACAGGGTAGGCGTGCGGGTAAGATGTCAAGCTACCATCTAAAGCAATTCGCGTCAGTACACCACTGGCACTGACTAATATGCTTTGGCCATCCTCAGCCCAGTGGATCCCGCGAACAAAAGTATCTAAGGGAAAGTTAGTCAGTTGTCGTGTGTTATTGCCGTCGCTTAACCACACCTGTTCAGTACCAGAGCGCTCCGACCAAAATGCCACTAAGTCTCCATCTGGCTGAAAAACAGCATAATCTTCACCAAGATTGGTTCGCGCAAAGCTGGTGTATGTTTGAGCGCCTTGTGCTAACTGTGTCAGCGGTAATTTGACGATATCGCTGTCGTAAGGCCCTTTGATCATCAGTACACTTTTGCCATCAGGACGAAATTCAGGCTGCCACATTCGATTTGAAAACAATAATTGAATTTTACTCACAAGTCCTTCATAGGTCAGGCTAAATAGCTGACGTCCGGTACTAAAAATCAATTGCTGGTTGAGTGGGTCAAAACTTGGGTAGATATCGTGAAATTTAGTAATTTCCGGCGGTCGCTGGATCTGATGGCTAGAGATCAACTCACCGTCAGGTTTTAGCATATCAATATAATGTAGGCCATCGGCATGAATACTACTGACCGCGATTAAATCATCTTGAGGGGAATAAGCGTAATCAATCAACGTCCCCTCTTCTACGGTATAAAGATCGACACCGCTGTCGTCATCAATGGAGTAATTGATCAGCTTCCAGCGCTCGCCTTGTTTTTGCTTCAATACCACATTGCCATCGTTCAGCCAGATAGGCTTATCAACCACTGAGTTTTTACACTGGAGAATAACTTTTGGCTGCTGAGGGCTTTTCAATGCTTTAGTAAAATCGAGTGTTACAAGGTCGTAGCAGCGCTTTTGTGTAACGGGCTCGCTGCAAGCATCGGTGGCCAAAAACAGTAACTGCTCACCATCTTTTGAGAAGCTATGCCTGCCGTATGCTCCAAAGCGCTCGGTGAGCAGGATCTCTTGCTGGGTATCCGCCTTTTTTGCCCATATCTTATTATCGCAAAACCTATCTAAATAGCGGTGAAAAACGATGTATTGACCATCTGGGGAATAGCTTGCATCAAATTCTTTATCGTCAGTTGCGGTCAATGAGCGCAAAGTATCAAAGAACAGTGGTGAAGGTTTTTTGATGGAAAAATATTGATAACCGATAGCCCCAAGTAAAATAGTGAAGGCAAGTAAAACAAACACATAAAGACTGAGTTTGTTTTTATTCTGACTTTGATTGAGGTGTTTATCTTGTTGCATTTCAGGTTCAGGGGTTGGCATCACCTCGAGTTGCGGCTCGGCATTCGTCAGCTCGCTAGTTTGCCCCCCCCAACGTACTTCACACTCTAAGCTATACCCTTTTTTAGCATGCGTTTGGATATAACCTTGCACCTTACCATCATCCCCAAGCGCCTTTCTCAATTGCGCAATACTACGCTGCAAAGTATTAGGAGAGACCACCGTATCTGGCCATACTGTATCGAGCAAGGTATCAAGGCTCATCACTTTGCCTTGATTCTGAGCCAAGCAAGTGAGTACTGCCAGGGCCTTTGGTGCAAGCGTTTGACATTCACCTTGGTGTGAAATCTGGTTACGTGATAAATCTACAAAAAAATCACCAACCCAATATTGTTCTACCATAAATCCCCAATGTGCCTAGCGCACGCGCTAACCACGCCAATTATTATAATTATCAGTATAAGGATAAACTTGAAGCAATCGAAACTCAACATCATAACCACTTGATAGAAATAGTTTTTTATTTAAAAGTCACAATTCAGCATAACATCATGTAAACGTCATGCATTTTTGTTCTCAGCTGCTAAGTTGCCAGTACGAGATACTTATTCACTAGTCTAAAAATAACATGAAAGAAGGAAATGTGTGATGAAACGTTTGCTGTTTATGCTGATATTACTCCTATTCTGTAGCTTGCTACATGCCAGTGAAGTACCGCAATATGCGATGCCCAGAACGCAAGTTGTGCCACTCAAAGATATCACTACCGGCCATCAATATGAGCTTTATATCAAGCTGCCCGAAGAATACTCAAAAGATAAAAGCTATCCTGTACTCTACTTTACCGATGCGGTATGGCATATCGAAGCATTGTCTTCGGCAACCTTCTTTTTGTTCGATGAAGTGATCCTCGTTGGTATCTCTTGGCGGAAAAATATCAACACCACACAGCTTCAAGAAGAAGGCCCTTTTGTTAGCCGTTACGCTGATTATTCTTTTACAAAGTCAAAAAACAGTGAACATCAGCACAAGTACCAATTTGGCCAAGCCAATGCCCACGCGGCCTTTATTCGCAATCAAGTTATTAAGTATGTTGAAAGCAATTACTCGGTAAAGTCCAATAGTCGCAGTTATTTTGGCTATTCTCTCGGTGGACTATTTGGCGCCTATATACTGCTCACCCAGCCAAATACCTTTGACAACTATATGTTAGGCAGTCCATCTGTTAGACAACTGGATGCGCTAAAAACACTCTCTAGCTCCAAACAACCACTCAAAGGGAAAGTGTTTATCTCTGTTGGTACAGACGAACATAAGTTAGCACCGCAAATCGACGCATTTATCGACTATCTAAAAAGCACGCAAAGTGACAGCTTATCACTGCACAAGACAATGCCCGATGGCACACATCAAACCGCTTTCCCTGAAACCGTAATCCGTAGTATCAATTGGTTAAAATCTATTTATGGGAGTAGTCAACAATGAAATTAGCACCGATGTTTCTTTTACTAACGATTGTTGCTTCTCTCAGTCATCGGGCTTCGGCACAAGACGAATTCCCGATACTGAAAGGTCCTTTAATGGGACAAAAACCTCCTGGATTAAAAGCAGAACCTTTCGCACCTGGAATTATCTCTAAGTCGGGATGGGAGCTAGAAGGCGTATTTGCTCCAAACATGAAAGAGTTCTATTTCACCTTAGACCGTGGTGTATACACCACTGAAAATAAAACTGGATTTCGTCCAACTGTCATTGGTTTTCGACTAATCAATAATAAGTGGGTGAAATACACTGAGTTTCCTCGTGCCGGAGAGGTAAGCTTTTCACCAGATGGTAAACGCATGCACATGGCAAAAAAATACAAAGACAGAGCAGGTGATGATTGGTCTGAACTTACCAGCTTGGGAGTCATGTTTGACCGCCCTGAATGGGGGATAATGCGATTGTCCGCTTCCGCAACTGGAACCTATGTATTTGATAATTTTAAGCAAATGAATACGGTTAGAATTTCAACAGTAAAAGATGGTATGCGCCAAGAGCCAGTACTCTTGAGCAGTGAAATTAACTCAGGGAAAAAATCAGCACACCCTTTCATAGCGCCAGACGAAAGCTATTTAATTTGGGATAGTGAACGTGAGGGTGGTTTTGGTGACTCCGATCTGTATATCAGCTTTAAGCAACCTGATGGAATATGGGGACCTGCAATAAATATGGGAGAAAACGTTAATTCAGATAAGTGGGATGCTTATGCAACGGTCACCTCAGATGGCGAATACCTACTGTTCAACCGTGCTGTTGATAAAGTAAATAACAACGTCGACATCTATTGGGTGGACGCTAAAATCATTGATGAGATTAAAAACAAAAATCAATAAAAACAAAACCTTAAATATTTCAGCAATGTAATCCTTAGCGTATGTGATAAACGCCTATTTCTCACATATACGGAAGCTTTGTCTGCCTCCATACCTACGTTCGCTTTGGTAAAATACTGCCAAAGCGAACAAGCCTTACCGACTGCTTGCTTTTTATCCAGCTTCAGACCAGAATAAATGTAACCAATATTAGTTACTTACCCAAATGTAACCAAATTAAGTTACCTTTATGACATCAATACCTCAAGGTGCGGTGATCACAGCAGACATTGTCGGCTCACAATCGCTGTCACAACTACAACTTACAAGGCTGCAAAGCGAGTTAAAGGATTACTTAGCTGAAATCGCGACTGCGGAGCAGGGCTATTATAGTTTTTACCGCGGCGACGGTTTTCAGCTTGTTTTGCCAGATGCGACGAAACTGTTCAATGTAGCATTACAGCTACGGTTGTTTTTAATTAGCCGACATAGCGATGCCAGACTCAGCCTCGCGATCGGTGAAGTTAATATCACTGCAGCAGATTTATCAACCGCAACAGGTGCTGCGCTGGTACTAGCGGGCCGAGGGTTGGACACAATAGGACAAGCAAGACTCAAGTATAACAATGACAGCAATGTCCACTTTGCACTAAATCTGGCATTTGTGGATTTATTACTTTCGAACTTAACCCAAAAACAAGCAGAGGCCGCTTTTATTCATATTTCACACCCTAAGTTGAGCCATGCCGATATTGCAAAACAACTCAACACCAGTCGGGTGAACGTGACTAAATTACTCAATAGCGCACACTACACTTTATTAAATCAATTTTTAGCAATTGCACGCTCGCACCAATAGTCGAATGCTCAACACTTACATATCACGAGGTGGACTGAATGAACGAATGGCAAGTATTGTTATTGTGGTTAGTAATAGGCCACACAATCACTGACTTTTACCTCCAACCCATGAGCTGGGTGCATGACAGAAATACCCGTCACTATAAGTCCATCAAGTTGTTGTGGCATAGTGTCGCGCATGGCGGGGCTGCACTTGCAATCATTCTACTTTGGCAGTCGACTTTGTTTTGGGGAGCACAATGGAATGCGCTGCTCTTTGCGCTAGCGGTAGGTATTAGCCACTATTGTATCGACTTAGCTAAATCCTATTCTAGCAAAGGCGTTATTCCTTTTGTGCTAGACCAATGTGCACATATCACTATATTAGTGGCCGTCACTTGGCAAATTGCAGAGCCTGAGATTGCCCTCAGTACCTTTGCCAAGCCTTTTGCCAATGTCCAGCTGCTAATACTGGTTGTGGGGTATTTAATGGTATTGCATCCTGCATCGATATTCACCAGCATGCTGCTTGAGCGTTGGCAACTCAATAATTCAGCTCTTGATAGCCTGCCGCAAGCAGGAAGTTTAATTGGTCAGCTTGAACGCGTACTACTACTGAGCTGCGTGTTACTGGATAGCTGGGCTGCTATCGGCTTTATTCTCGCCGCTAAATCGGTATTTCGCTTTGGTGATCTAACCCAAAGCCAAGACAGAAAGCTCACCGAATACGTGATGTTGGGCACGCTTGTCAGTGTGTTGCTGGCCCTTGTGGTCGGCGTCTTAATCAAACCATTTATGCCCATTCAATTGTAATTTAATCAATTCCGCGCCTTGACATTTAATCTAGTGCCTGCAAAATAAACGTAGGCACGATCTATCGCTAATTATTTGCCTCTATTCGTTTTATTTCCTCATTAGGAGTTGCCATCACAATGAATAACTAAGCCCTTTGTAACTGACGAACTTATTATTAATTTCCAGTGCAAGGCTTATGGTTATCTTTGGGGCTTCTCAGACCAATCTATAGACTCTCATTTTCTATTTTACTGTTTATGGCTTTACGAGTCTTTGTGCCTTTAGCCTTTTGCACTGCTGCAACTAGGAGCAGTAATTATGCCTTGGATACAGATAAAGCAAGCAAGCTTGACGCTTGCAAATAGTCAATGTTTATTTTGCGATGTCGACTTAACAATAGAGCGACAATTTATTGCGATAACCGGCCCAAATGGGGCAGGAAAATCACACTTACTCAAAACCCTATTCGGTGAACAGCCTCTAACTTCGGGCGAGCGGCAAAGTCATGGGAAATGCTTTTATCTCCCACAAGATGCGACTAACCGCTTTACCACCGTTTCTGAGCTACTTGGACTTGAAGAGAAGCTAGTAGCGCTGCATCGAGCCCATCTGGGGGTAGCCTCTGAGCACGACTTTGACTTAATCTCAGATGATTGGCAGTTAGAATCAACTTGGCAAGCAACACTTGCACCGCTAGAACTCACTTTGGAAACCCCCTTTACAAGGCTTAGTCCAGGAGAGCGAATGCGAGTTTATATTGAGATACTACAATCTCAGCCTGCAATCCTATTACTGGATGAGCCGAGTAACCATATGGACAGCGTCAATAAGCACTGGCTAGCTGAGCGACTAAAGCATCACAAGCATGGTGTGGTTGCCGTCACACACGATCCTATTTTATTGGACGCAGCCGACCATATACTGCACATAAAACAAGGGGAGCTAACTCATCACTCGCTTGGATTTGACGCCTTTAGAGAGACACTACTTCAAACTCAAGCTCGACAAAAACAACAACATTTGGCAAATCGCGCAGCACAAAAAGCGCTTAAACAAGCCATGATTGCAGCGGATCTGCAACATCAAAGGCAGGCGAGTAAAGGAAAAGCACAAGTGCGCGCTGGTAGCCAAAGTAAACTAGTTACTGACTTTAAGTCAGACAGAGGGAGTAAGCGTCATGCCGGACAAACCCATAAAATTCAGCAAGCTCAAGATAGGGTTAAGAAAAATGCAGTTTACTATCGAGAAGACAAACAGCAGTTTCATTTTAACTCAACTTTTCGAGCAAAAGAAAAGATCCGCTTATGTGAAGCCGAACTGTGCTTTGGACCGGAAAAGACACTGAACCTTTTTGCGGATACAACACAAAAGCTCAGGGTAATTGGAGAAAATGGCATCGGAAAATCGACCTTGCTTAAAACCCTTGCGGGTAAGCTAGAGTTAAAGCGCGGAGAAATCCAACGCCCAATAACATGTGTTTACTTAGATCAGCATTGCGCTTGGCTTGAGCAGGGCCCTTGCGTTTTAGATATTGCCGAGCGCTCACTTGACACACCACATCATAATTTAATCACCAGCTTTGCAAGCGTTGGTCTGAGTCTAGATAAGATTTCAGGACCTATCACGAGTCTCAGTGGTGGCGAGAGAATGAAAGCGGCCATCGTGCTGGCCGTGCAAATGCAAGGCTTTTTACTGCTTGACGAGCCTGATAATCACCTCGACCTTGAAGCACAAGAAGAACTTGCTGCCATGCTTAATCAGCTTCCTTGTGGATTTATACTGGTCTCTCACAATGAGTATTTTTGCAGTCAGCTTACCAACATAAAAGTTCTACCGCTGCGTGATTAATAGTCATAGAAGGAAGAAAAGGGGGAGGAAGGAACGCCTCCCCCTTTGGGCACTTAGTGGCGTCTCTGTTATGACCACTAAATTAAATGGGCTGAGACGACTGCACGTCTCAAACCACATGGGGACGATGGGTTAAAGCGGTAATACCTCGAGGGTCGTGACATAGCTGCCGGCACGTTTTGTGGCGGGTGCTTGTGCTTTGTCGTCTTCATATTCCACTTCAAACCAATACATGCCTGGCTCAGATAGCGTTAGCGTCACTTCACCTTTGGCATTCGTTGTATATTTGTTTGGTTGACTGTTGTCACGGTACTTTTCATCCTGACGTACCACTATCACTTCTGCACCCTTGGCAGGTTCACCATCCATCGCATACTGCAAGGTAATTGGTTCACCGGTGTACAAATCATTAGGGTGAGTAACCGGGTTTAGTTCTAGCCCTTTGCCGGTTGGCTTAAGCGCAGTGTTATTTGGTGCGCCCAAAGTTACAAATACTTCTAATCGTCTTGCAACGTCGGTCACACTTAAATCTTTTGCCGTTTTTGGCACTTCTTTGTTAAAGGCCTCTACTGAGCCAATTTTTCCGCGTCCTGGCCAGTAATGCTTTTCACCGTTTTCATCAGTCCAGCGCGCCACCAGCGAGCGACTTTGATTGAACACTTTGTAAGTGCCTTGCTGATTGAGCTCAATGTCAAATACACTACGATACTTAAGTTTTGCGGCGTTCTTAAGCTCAACCTTGCTACCAGAAGGGGACAGTGCAGATAAACGTTCTAGTGGATAAGCATAATGATCTGGGTTAAAGATCCCATTAGCGATGGCAGCATCAAACGTGATCCATTCGCTATCACCAGACACCACGGTGGTACTTGGCTTTATCCATACTCGGTGTGCTTCACTTAACGGGCTATATGCAGCTAAGGCAACTAAGACACCAGAAACTAACGTTGAAATTTTCACGATTAAGGCTCCATTGTTAAAATTGTTGTAGCGAGTTCAGATTTACCTTCTGCAATCACAGTGACAGGCGCTGTGATAGGTAAGGTCACTGGCAGTTTCAATACTTCACGACCTCCAAGCTCACGAGCAGCCTCCACAAACAGCGTGTATTCGCCCGCAGGTAAAGCTTTAAACTCATCGCGCCAAGGGGTTAAATCAATCTTTGCCGTACCTGGACGCCTTGTCGCACCAGTCACGCCATCTACAGGCATGGATAGGCTACGGCCGCTTCTACGCCACCAAAGGCGTAAGTCTTTTAGCCACTTTTCACCTTCTTTATCCGCCATATTAACGTCATACCAAACGGCAATATCGGCAACTCGCTGTTGTTTGCTGTCTGCCAGCCATACTGCTACATAAGGAGGGTGATATTCCGCAACGTTTAAACGCGGGATCGTGATTTCAACTTCATCAGCTTTAGCGTGCGCGGGTACCATCAGCACTAAAACAGGTAATACAAAGCCTGCTGCGACGAGCGGCCAGGTCGACTTTCTTCCTCGAGAATGCTTGTATAAAAGCCATAACCCTGTGAGTGAAAACACTACACAAGCTACTGAAAACACATCAATAAACATACGCCATGCAAATCCTGTATTACGTCCTTTGTGAAGATCGTTAAGGTATGATACCCAACCACGATCCGTGATCTCTTGATAAAACTCACCGCTATCAAGGGCGATGCTAAACCAGCCATCGCCACCAGCTCTTGGCAGCGCAACATACAATTCGTACTCGCTCCACTGCACTTGCTGTAGTGCAGGTAACGCAGCGCCTGTGTGTGACTGATACCAAGATTGAAAGCTGTGTGGCAGCGCTGTTTGCTCTGCTGCCGCGTTAAGCTGGGTCAACAGAGCACTTGGCAGCACCGCTTCTTTGGCATATGTGGTAGGTGCAGCTTCTATCTGGCTTGCGTGATTTAAGGTGATCCCAGTCACGGCAAATAGCAGCATTCCCACCAAGCACACGGCTGAACTCATCCAATGCCAAGTGCGCCAATCAAACAGCTTTTTAAATCGCCGATTCGACGACTTAGCCGCTGAGCGAACTCGTGTCATTAAAAGCTCCACGCCAATGAAGCCCAATAGCGACGACCATCTTCAAAGTAGCCGTATTCTGCTTCAGTAATTTCTTCATCGAAAAGGTTGTAAATCCCAAATCCAAGCTTGATCGCTTCGTTCAGCTGATAATTTGCACCTAAATCAGTTAGGTTGTACGAAGGTGCGACTAAGCTACTTTGCGAAGGCCCTGTTACAGGCTGGCTTTCTTCACCACGATAATGGAAGCGTAACCACGTGCTCAGTTCATCAGAATACTGATAATTAAGCGAAGTTTGGAACAGATGTTTAGGTAACTGGTTTAATGGGCTACCAGCATACACTCCGGTTTTTTGCTCCGAATCTGTGTAGGTATAGTTTGCGCTAAGCTTTAGTTTTTCCGTCAATTGACCCGAGAAGCTAATTTCACCCCCTTGAGTTACGGCTTCATCAACATTGACATAAGTTGTCGGTAACGAGCCAAACTCGTTAGGGCCGTCCGTACATTGAGTTAGTGGGCATGAAACCCGTGAAATTTTATCGTCAAACTCGTTATAGAATACCGTTGCTGAGGTGCTGATCCCTTTAGCAAGCTCAACGTATACGCCTACCTCGTAATTAATTGAGGTTTCAGGGCTTAAGTCTGGATTACCATAAATATTACCACCACGACTCACTTGGCCCCACGCCGCAGTGCTTTGACGCAAGTTCGGCGCCCTAAAGCCGGTTGAGATCCCACCTTTAACGGTCACCACGTCTGATGCAGTATAAACACCGTATAAACGCGGGCTAACATGGCCGCCAAAGTTACCGTCTTTGTCGTAGCGTAGGCCCATAGTTAGGGCAAATGGCTCAACGATGCGCCACTCATCCTCAGCAAATACCGACCACTGATCGTTGTCGACTTGCTGCAAATCACTAATGCGGTTACTGGTTTTGTCAGTCAAATCTTCATTGAGATAAGCAACACCGATTGAGCTAGTATGAGACTCGCCAAGCGGTAACGTCCAAAGAGATTGGAAATCTACATTTTTGACCGTCATCTCACGGGATTTATTGTCAAACTCTTCATGTTTTACGTAACTACGAGAGCTACCAAATGACCAATAACCGTTATGCGTCAAAGAGATTGACTCACTATCGTATTCGGCTGTAGTGGACTCAGGACAGCCTCTGCGGCCACACGGCTCACCTGGCGCAAGTGTTGCCACCGTTTTACCTAGCGTGGCATCAAGCGTTTGTGAAGCAATACCATAATCCAATAACCATTCGTGTTCATCTGATGGCGTATAGGCCAGTTTTACCTTCAGCGTATCTGCATCGCGACCTCTAAAGCCAGACACGATTTTGTCTTCGTCTCTGTGCGTAGTTTGGCCGTAAATTTGTACCCCTAAGGTATCTTTGATTAGCGAGCCGGCAGCAAAGAAATTAGCCTGATAAATATCTCCTGAGCGACTGTTTTCTTGGCTGGTTGCGTCAACTCTAACTTCTCCATGCCACTCGTCAGGCGTTTTTTTAGTGATAATGTTAATTACGCCGCCAATTGCATCAGAGCCATACAGCGAAGACATAGGCCCGCGCACAACTTCGATACGTTCGATGGCAGCAACAGGAGGCGTCCATGCACCTTCAACACCAGGACCGTCACTATTTGGCCGAGTCTCACGCGAACTTTGTCTTTGCCCGTCGACTAAGATAAGCGTGTACTGACTGCCCATGCCGCGAAGGCTAATATCTTCCCTGTCTCCGCCTCCAGTTACTACAACTCCGGGAACATCTGTCATGGCATCGGTAAGGTCTCGATAAAAGCGCTGCTGAAGCGCTTCTTGATTGATAACGCTAACAGATGCCGGCGCATTTTTTAGCAGTTGCTCAAATCCAGAAGCGGATACGACGATCACTTCCACCTCTTCTTTTATTTCTGATTTTGCATCACTTTGTGCAAGTGAGGAAAAAGGCAGGGCAGCTGCAACAGCTAAAGAGAGTGGCGCCAAACTACGACAGGCCATCAACATCGAGAAACCTCCATGATAGAATACAAGATAAATAACAATTATTTTCATTTGTAATGGTATGATGATTGCGTATTTTGGAGCAATGCGGTTTTTCTTAAAGGTATTTTAAGCAGGTCTTAACAATGAATCAGAAATTGACTCGCGGACTTAAAGTGTTCGCAAAAACAGTAGAAGCTGGCAGTATGAGTAAAGCCGCTGACTTATTGCATATGACCACCTCGGCCGTCAGCCAGCAGATCAGCAAATTAGAGCAAGACATAGGCCTAAGTTTATTTAATCGAAATACTCGTAACCTCACGCTCACAGAAGCGGGCTCTATCTATTACAAATCCGCGATACAAATACTGCAAACCGCAGAGCAAGCGGAGCATGAACTCGAGTTATTACAACATACGCCTTCTGGTATATTGAAGATTTCTGCCCCCATCGGGTTTGGAGGAGGGCTACTCAGTAAACCACTGCGCTACTTGAGTGAGCAGTTTCCACAAATAAAAGTCGATTTGATCTTAACAGACGAACCCATTGACATCATTACTGAGGGAGTTGACTTAGCTATCTGTATAGGCCCTTTACAGGACTCAAACCTTATTGCCCGTCACCTTGCTGACTGGCAACTAATTCCCTGTGTCAGTTGCCATCATCCACTGGCACAACTCAATATATCGCACCCAGACAGCTTAGCGCCTCACGCCTTGATTGGTCATTCGAGTAGTAAACAAAACCCTTACCATTTGAGCCACCAACAAACCCATCAGAAAATAGCGCTGCCGGCAGCGCGCTTTATGGTGAATAATATGCAGGCTTGTATTCAGCTCACCCTAGATGGTATTGGTTATGGGGTATTACCTGAACCAGAAATTAGGCACCACCTTTCATCAGGGAGGCTAAAACGGCTATGTTCAGAGTGGTCATTACAAAAATATAGCGTTTACGCCGTGACGCCGCATCGCGATACCGTTGCGGCAAAAACAACCGCTGCCATTGAAAGCCTAAAAGAGTGGTTTACCCAAGTTTCCAACGACAACCAAGTGTTTGTTGGCGACTTTAGTTTTATCTAAGCTTCACTCAGCTGAACTTTGGTAGTTAACCTGAGCTGCGGATAATT
>NZ_MBQA01000205.1:0-469 GCF_001709235.1 Pseudoalteromonas sp. BMB | reverse complement strand
GATTGGTGTAAAGTTCGTATGGTTATTTGTATTCTGGCTTCTTGCCGGTATATCTAGCATTGTCCCTGCTTGAAGCTCTGAGCCTAGTCCTACACCATTAACATCTGCTATTACATACCATAAATCTTCGTCACCGTAATAAAGTTGAGCTAACGCCTTTAGTGTGTCTCCCGACCCAACCTGATGTCTCGCCATTGGTGTCGCGTCACCTTGACTTGGTGCTTTAAAGTGTTGCTCTTTTATTGAGTCGCTCCCTGACTTATTTAACTCCCCTAAATATTGGTTGTTGCTATATAAGTGATAGCTACCCGTGCCGTTGCCTCTAAAGTCCGTGTCTTCTTCAAAACCGACATTTTTCACAACCGTTGTCTTATAATCGACTCGTCTGCCTGAATCTCGGTCATAGTAGCTACGACTCGTATCTCTATCATCGTCCGTCAACACGTGGGTTTGTTTACCTGTTACTTTC